>CBDTWX010000278.1:0-7513 GCA_965364305.1 uncultured Thermoanaerobaculia bacterium | reverse complement strand
CCCGCCGGTCTCGACGGCATGCCGGACGACAGCACGATCCTCGGTCAGGGCACGATCGAAACCGGTGACGGCCTTGGATGGTACGAGGTGACCCTGGCCGTGCCGGTGACCCTCACCGGCGACTTCTGGTTGGTCAACCGCGGCGACCCGCAGTGGGTGGGCGAGGACTTCAACATGGATTTCGACTCTTCCTCGGACACCAGTCATAGCTTCTATTCCGAATCGGGGATCGCCAACCTCTCGCTTGGCGCACCGGGGAACTACATGCTCCGAGCCAACTTGAGTTCCATCGGACCCGATCCGCTCATCTTCTCGGACGGCTTCGAATCCGGTGGCACCTCGTTCTGGTCGAGCTCGGTCCCGTGATCTGATAAGACCATTGCTGCTAACCGGATCAAGATGAAGGCCCTGCTTGCTGAATCGTTCATTCTTGGGACACACAGTCGCTCGCGGGAACTCAGTTGCCCAACGTGCAGGTGCTCCCTATACTCGAGAGCGCCTCAATAGAAGGTCGAAAGCAGGAGGAATAGGGTGGTCAAAGGCGATCGTTGTCGCGTTCTTCTTTCGATTGTGGTCGTTGCTGTCACGGCCGTCGGAGCCACCGGCTGCGTCGGTCCCGGAAAGAGGCTGGGCAGCATCACCGCAACGATCGATGCCGGGACGCCGTTCGATCTCGAGTTCGGGGCCTCGCTCTTCATGGACCAGGTGGACTCCGCTCCCGACGACAACTTCCAACCCATCACGGTGGAGGTCATCAGTGGCGGTGACGGGGGGCTCGGCCAGGCGGTGGCCGCCTCACCCGGGCTTTTCCCGTCCGATGCCGACTGCAATGCCTGCTCGAGCGGGATGTAGATCTCCCTCGAAGACCTGCCAGAGAAACGGTTGTCGCAGGGGAGTGGATCTACTGCGAAACCCTGAAAAACGGTTGTCCCGACCACAGGGCGCGCAGGGCGCGTCCGTCGACGATATCCTCAAAGCGAAGCACCTCTGGTGTAACCTCTTCGCCAATCTGAAACACGCCATCGCCTCTCGGTACCAACAGAGTTTCTCCGCTCGACGATTCTCCGCCCTCACCGGTGATGACGATCAGCCGACCTTTTTTGGTGGCGATTTCGAAGTAGGAGAACCACGGACTGTAGCTTCGATAGCGACCGGTGTAGGGCATCCACGCGGAGGGGATTTTAAACTCCCGAGGGCCGTCGTAGCGCTGGTTGGTGAACCAGGAGGGGCCGTGCAAGACCTCGACCACCGATCCGTCGTCGTTCCGGCCGAAGAAAAAGACGTAACGGTCGTAATCCGGGTGCGGTGTGTAAAACGAATCCTCGCCGGTCTTTTCGAGAACGATCATCTCATCGTCGTCGCGGAGCACGAGGTTCGCACCCTCGATCTCGAAGGCGAGCGTCCGGCCCGAATCTGATGTGAAAGTGCCCACATAATCCGACCCGTTCTCGACGCGGGTCGGATCGTTCTTTGTGGCCGGTAGAGGTGGTGGATCCTCACCGCGATTGACCGCAGCCACGGCACGAAGGGTGTACTCGGCAATCGCTTTCATATCGGCCGGTCCGTTGACCAGGACGACGACGCCCAGCCCGTCGGTCAGGTCGGCGGCAATGTAAGCGTAGAGCCCGACCATGCCCCCGCCATGCCGGAGATACCGATGGCCGTCTTCGATACCGGTGTCGATTCCGTAGCCGTAGCCCTCGCCGTCGGGCTCCGGCGACTGCTGAATGTGGGCCCTGGCGAAGAGATCGAATGCTTGCTCCGACACGAGGCGCGAGTGCGGACCCTGACCCCGGTTGATCAGCATGCGCACATAGGCGGCCATATCACTCGCAGTCGACTGGATGCAGCCGTCGCCGATCGCGTACTCGTGGAACGGCGCCTCGACCAGCGGTCGTTCGAGCATGACGGGCAGCGGCGTCTCGTCGGCCTGTGAGAGCCGAGACTCGAGGGTGATGGCCGCGTTGGTGTTTCCCATCTCGAGCGGCTCGAGAATCAGCCGCTCGATGCACTCGGCATAGGGCTCTCCGGAGAGCTCCTCCAACAACACGTGCAGCACCTGATACCCGACGTTGGAGTAAAGGAATCTCTCTCCGGGGGGCCAGGCGGCCGCCTGCTCGCGCAGCGCCCATGCCATGTAGGGAGAACCGAAGATGTCATCGCGGTTGGCCGGTATGCCGGCGGTGTGGCTCAGCAGATGGTGGCCCGTGATCGGTTCGAATTCGGAATGCACGGAAAACCACGGCAGGTATTCAACAACCGGTTTTTTCGGGTCGAAGACGCCCTCGTCCCACAGATGCATCAGCCCCAATGCGGTGAACGACTTGGTGATCGATCCGATCTGGAACAGGGTCTCCCGGGTCACCGGCACCCGCCTTTTGAGATCGGCATAGCCGTAGGCGCCCGCATAGAACAGACCCTCCTCCGTCGTGACCGCGAGCGACAGACCGGGCGTGCCGTGAGCCTCCATGCTGCGCAGCGAAAACCGGTCGATCGCACGAAATGCGCTGTCCAGGGAATCGGAAGGAGCCTGGACACACGCAACCATCAGCCCGATCGTGGATGCCGCGAGAACAATTTTGATTTTTCCACCCATGATGCACACAGTCTACTGTTGACCCAGGCCGCCGTCATCGGGATCAACCTCGAGGTCGAGGCGATGCTCGACAAGGCCATCGGGATCCGGCCGCGAGAAGGCCGCGACCTTCTTCACCCGGTGTCCGTCTTTGAGGCGATCACGTTGAGACATCACTGGACTCGAAACGACCATCCTCCTTTGAACGATTGAAGAGAGCCGTGCATGCCGTCTCGAGGGGCTTTGGGACGAGGCCTCCACAGCTGTGAGTGCGATAAGATCTCACCTGCCGAAAGTGGCAAGTGGCGTGGTGCCAGAATCGCCGGTTTGCTCGAGCCAGCCGCAAATGCGTATTGTGGGAGAACCTGATGAAAAACGCTTCGAAATCTGGATCCGGCCCCCTTTTCGCTCTCAACCTGGCGACTCTGATCTTGGCCACCATCGTGCTGGCTCAGACCGCGAGCGCCAAGGTCGGCGACAAGTCTACTGATCTGAATCTGGAGGGACTCGACGCCAAGGCCTGTGTGATCGCCACCACTGCCTGCAACTCGACAGTCACCGGCGAGCTGACGGCCGACGACTGCGAACTCGACGACAGCACGAAGATCGATTTCTGGGAGTTCCAGGGAAACTCCGGTCAGACCGTCACCATTGACCTGACGTCGGGCGATTTCGACACCTTTCTGTTTCTGCTCGACCCCAATTCGGACACCGAAACCTTTGACGACGACGGCGGTAGCGGTACAAACTCGCGCATCGTCCACACCCTGGACGCCACCGGCACGTGGACGATCGGCGCCAACGCCTTTTTCTTGGGCGATCTCGGCAGCTACTCCCTCACCTTGAGTTGTTCGGCCGATGGGCCAAACCCTCCAGCCGCGCCTTCGAACCTGACGGCGACCACGATTTCGGCACACGAAATCGAGCTCGGCTGGCAGGACAACTCCAACAATGAAGACGAATTCCGCATCGAGATCAGGGACGACGGCGCCGCCCCCTCGAGCGGATTCTCCGGCCGGCTGAAGCGCACGGACCTCCTCGCAAAAAATGCGCGGCCGCTCGACACCGTCGAGCTCGCCATCCTGCCGGAGGTCGACCACCAGGCCCTGCTGGCCGAGGACGCCGCCCGTTCCGGCCCGGGTGTTCCCCTGCGTTTCGCCCAGCGTCAGGAGGTATTTCTCAGCCCGCGCTTTGACGGTCGCTGGGAAACCCTGCCCGACGGCGACCAGCTCTGGCGCCTGCGGGTGCGATCCCCCGGGGCGCTTTCGCTGAGCTTCGCGTTCACCCGCTACTCGATGCCGGCCGGCGGTCGGCTGCTCGTCTACTCCCCGGATGGCGAGACCCTTCTCGGTCCCTACGGCGCGAAATACAACCGACCCCGCGGCCAGCTATGGACGCCGATCGTGCCGGGTGACGAAGCGGTGATCGAGGCTCGAGTTCCGGACGGCAACAGCGGCGACATTGTTCTCGAGCTGACCGCGGTCCACCATGCCTACCGAGATCTGCGCGATCCGACCGGCGCGGAGAAATCCGGCGCCTGCAACATCGACGTGGTCTGTCCCGAAGCGGCCGGTTGGGAAGATCAGGTTCGCTCGGTTGCCCGCATCATCGTCGGCGGTACGTCCCTTTGCACCGGCGCCATGATCAACAACACCGCCGGAGACCTGAAACCCTTGTTCCTGACCGCCGACCACTGCGGGCTCACCCCGGCCAACGCCGCGTCCTTGATTACGTATTGGAATTTCGATAACTCCACCTGCCGGCCACCCAGCACCAGCGGCGGATCGGGCGACGGCAGCTTGAGCCAGAGCCTCACCGGATCGACCTATCTCGCCGGATCGCCGACCTCGGACTTCACCCTGGTCCAGCTCGACCAGACGCCGCCCGGATCCTTCGGCGTCTTCTGGGCGGGCTGGGACCGGCGCACCATCGACTTTCCCGCAGCGACCGCGATTCACCATCCCCAGGGCGACGAGAAGCGAATCAGCTTCGAGTATGATCCGACCAGCACCACCTCGTACCTCGGAAACACTTCGCCCGGCGACGGCTCACACATCCGGGTCGAGGACTGGGACCTGGGGACCACCGAATCAGGCTCGTCGGGCTCGCCGCTGTTCAACGACGGGCAGCTTGTGGTGGGCCAGCTGCACGGCGGATACGCCGCCTGTGGGAACGATCTCTCGGACTGGTACGGCCGGCTCTCCACCTCGTGGAACCTCGGCCTGAGCTCCTGGCTCGACCCGGGCAATACCGGTGTCGAATTCATCGACGGCCAGGATTCAGCAGGGAGTGGCGGATTCGTGGACCTCGGCTCGGTTTCCGCCGACGTCATTGAGACAATCGTCATCGGCCTTGATCCGGCGACCACCTACACCTTCCGCGTCCGGGCGCGCAACGCCGACGGCGACTCCGACTACTCCAACGAAGCGAGCGCGACGACGCTGCCGGACGGCGGGATCTTCACGGATGGTTTCGAAAGCGGCGACACGACGCGTTGGTCGACCTCGGTGCCGTAACCTCCTCCGGGTTCTGCTCCAGCATGTACCGGTGTCGAGCGATTTTGTTTCAAAAAGCCGGGCACCCAGATTACGGAGTTGCGGCCGACCACATCGAGGTGTCGGCGGTCCGCAGGACAGTCGGCAGTCCTGTAGTTATCGGCTCATTACTGCGGAACGGCGGACCTGCACTTGAACACATCAATCTCCTCTTTGCATCGGCGATGCATCAACCGCCCTCTCCTCGCCTGACGACCTCGAGGGCTTTTTCCAACACCTCGTCTCGCCCCTCGCGCACACCCTCGATGGTTCGCTCGACCGGCACGGTGGGCAGAATCCCGATCAGGTGCTGTTGGCTCCCGTCGTGCTTGACCACCTTCATGCCGGTCCACATGACCCGGAAGCCGCCGGGGAGCTCGATCGCAACGACGTTGCCGTTGGCGCCGGCGGTCGGCTGGCCGACGATCTCGGCGAGGCGGTAGCCCTCGATGAAGCCCATCACGGACTCGGCGTAGCTAATCGCCCGCCCGTCCGTCATGAACGCCACCTTGGCATCGATGTGCGGCTCGAGGGGCTGCATATTCCAGCCGATCTCCCGGTAACCGGACGGCTCGACGTGGTCGGGGTAGATGATCTGCGCCACGCGCATCCAGTCGTCCGTGGTGTCGGGCGCGTCCAGGAGGTGACTGATCACCTTGTGGGTGCCGTTGGGGTAGCCCCGGAGGTCGAAGATCACGCCACTCGCAACGGCGATCTCGCCCATCCTCTCGTCGATCTCGGAGATCTCCGCGCGGCTCAGATCGACGTAAAAGATGCCCGGCTCCAGCTCCTCGATGGCCTCGGGCCGCGCCTCGGCGGGAGCGGTCGCCCCTCGCCGGCGTTGCTGCCGCGTGATCTTCACGTCCAGAGTTTCGTCACCGCGCCGGATCACCAGCTCGGCAGCGCTCCCTTCCTCTCCCAGGCCGATCGCCCAAAGGGCGCGCCAGCGCTTCCACTGCGCCGAGCCGGAGATGTATCGCTCGGCGTCGAGCACCGCATCGCGCGCCGCCACCCCGTCGATGTGCTCGATGATGTCGCCCCGCTCGATCCGCTCGTCACCAGAGGCCGTGACGATGACCTGCCCCTCGACCCACTCCAGCAGCAACGGCAGCCCGGCGGTCGGCGAATAATTCGCGTGAAAAACCCTGCCGTGGCCGTCCTGGAGGTTGGCGACGAGCTCGCTCAAGGTGAGGAAGAAATCTTTACCCGTTCGGTCGGTCAGAGCACGCCGCAGGGAGTGCTGCAACTGCGCGTCCCAATCGACGTCCACGACATCGAAGTAGGGGTAAAAGTGCTGAAGAACACTCCAGGCGATGACGATGTCCGCGAGGCGGACCTCGACGTCGTCGGCCGTCATCGATTCGACCGCGACCGACTCGAGCTTCGCGCGCAGATCCTCCATCGCGCCGGCATCACCCCTCGGAAGGGTCTCCTTTTCGTTCCCGTACAGCGCCAGTGGGACCCGAACCGAGAGACCTCCACCGATCTCGGTCTCGACGGACTCGCCAATGGTCGGGCGGACATCGAAGAGGTCCTCGGTCAGCTCGACGGTCTCGTCCTCGATCATGACGGCGAGGCGACCGCTCCCCGGCTCGTCATCCGTCAAGCCGAAGCGGTATCCCGTGCCCCGGCTGCGCCACCCGGGCGGCTCCTCCCCCGCTTCGCCGTCCTCGAACCCCGGGTTGGCCACCTCGATCGGCTCCCAGCCTCCGTCGTCGTTCTCC
Source organism: uncultured Thermoanaerobaculia bacterium (assembly GCA_965364305.1). Lineage (GTDB taxonomy): Bacteria > Acidobacteriota > Thermoanaerobaculia > Thermoanaerobaculales > Sulfomarinibacteraceae > Sulfomarinibacter. The sequence goes on along the minus strand of CBDTWX010000278.1, from coordinate 680 downwards.
GCCTGGAGCTCGAAGCCGTCGACCCAGACCCGGCCCTGTCCGTGCAGAAAACACCCGAAATAGATTCGGTTGGCGTCCTCCGCGACCTCGCCCTCGATCTCGTACCGTCGCCACTCGGGCGATCGGATCGGCCGGTCGTCCATGTTGTCGAAAAAGCCCATCTGACCGTCCATCCGGTCGACCCGAAGCCACATCTGACCCTGGTTTCCCCCTCCCGTGACCTCGGTACGCACCGACGCCGCAAGTTTGACGAGCCGTCCGCGATATGCCTCGGCCGCGACCGACTGCACCAGCGTCCCGAAGCCGGCGCCGGAGGCCACCCGAGCCACCCTGCCGGTTCGCTTGCTCTGGTAGATGGACGCCTGACCCGACATCCCGAATCCGTAGTGCTGCCAGGCCACGACCTGCAATCCGGACGGATGATCCGGCCGCACGATCAGCTTGGGCGTCTCGCCGGTCGGATAAACCTGCAGGGTCGGCGCCACCGGCGCGAATAACAGCTCGAGCGACGCCCGCAGCTCCTCGGTGGATGCCGCTCCCCGAACCACGGTCACGCCGTGGACCAGGAGGCCCGCCTCCAGCCACTGCACCTTCAACGCCTCGGGCTCGGTCATCTGGCCACGCTACCCCGCTCTCAGGCGCGCGGCACCCCGGCGCGGATCGACGGGGCGACGCACCGC
>CBDTWX010000277.1:0-7534 GCA_965364305.1 uncultured Thermoanaerobaculia bacterium | reverse complement strand
GATACTTGCGCTTCGCCGCCCTCGTCACGAAACCTGGTGAGAAGTACGGGCTAGGTCAACGCTCGGCGATGGAGAACCGGACACTCTGCCGGGCGTGGTGCCAATTTCTGCGGGCGTTCCCCGCGCGTCTGCCGGGAAATTCCGGATGACACCCCGGCCGAGGCGTAGATGTTTTCCGGTACCGATCTCGAGCCGGTTTTGATGTCGCTCGTCCCCCGTTCCCTTTGCTCAAAACGTGATCAGAGGCACCGCGAGAGCGCGCGTCTTGATGATAGACTTTTGGACAATGACGGTGAGCCGACCACTGTACTCCAGAGGTGACATACCCGACTTCCTGACCAAAACGGCGTTGGGCTGCTCGCTGGTTGTCATTACTGTCGTGATTCCGTTCACCATCAATAATCTCGTCAACGACCGATTCGTTCTGGCGCTGGTGACCTTTTCGGTCACCGTCGCATGCGCCAGCAATGTCTGGATCGGTGTCCAGGGCAGGTACAGCCTGCCGCTCAACACATACCTGGTGACCCCTGTCGCCGCCATCGCGATCATCTACGCGATGATCGAGCTCGGCGGCCCCGCGAGCTATTGGCCTATTCTGCTGACGGTTTCGTACTACTTCGTGCTGCCCGAAAAGCGCGCTGGGTTCTTCAACATTCTGACCGTCCTGATCATGATTCCCATGGCTTTGGCTGTCCTCGACCAGCCCTCGGCGTTCCGTTTTTCAGCGGTCCTCCTCGGGATCAGCCTTTTCGCGTACACCTCCATGCGCGAGATCCACCTGCTCCACACGCAGTTGAAAGAACAAGCGGTGAAAGACAAGCTGACGGGGCTTTTCAACCGTTCGCTTCTGGAGGACTCCCTGCAGCAAGCGATCGCCCAGAACCGGCGCTACGGGGCGCCGAAGGCCCTGATCGTCTTCGATATCGACCACTTCAAGTCCGTCAACGACACCTTTGGGCACGACATCGGGGACGAGGTTTTGAAACGGCTGGCCGAGCTGCTGAACCGGCGCACCCGCAGTAGCGACATTGCTTTTCGCGCCGGTGGAGACGAGTTCGTCGTCCTCGTTCACGACACCGACGAGCTCCAGGGCGGCGAGGTCGCCGAGAGTTTCCGTCGAGAGGTGGAACAGGCAGTCCTGCTTCCGGATCGAAACGTCACGATCAGCGCCGGGGTGAGCGGCCTTCGCGAAGGCATGCAATGGGGCATGTGGATGAAGGCCTGCGACGAGAAGCTCTACCGCGCCAAGGAAGGCGGCCGGAACCGGGTCGTCGCCTGAGGCCGGAAGAGTCTCGATGCGGCCGCCGGCCCGGTCGCACTTTTCGATTGTCGCGCACACGGGAAACTCAGGCGGCTCGAGGCATCAAAGCCGCAGCACCGGTGAGCAGGTTGCGACTGCCCAATCACCATCTGATCGTTTTGTGAACCAGGCTCCGTCGACACAATGCTACATTGGGGTGTGGCGAACATGAGCGGGGCCGATCCCCGGACGGCTGTCGTCGGCGCACGCGGACGAGACCGAGGCGGCTGGCAGGCGCATCAGGGGGCGAAACCGAGCCCGGCAACGGAAACGGAGGGTATCGATGGACCTCACTTTCATCAGACCGGCGCTGATCGTGGCAACCTGCACGGTGCTCCTGACCGGGCCGCTGCCGGCCGAGGAGCAAAAGCTGATCGCTCCCGACGCCGACGACAACCATTGGTTTGGCATCTCGGTCTCTTTGAGCACCTCCCTCATCGAGGCCGATCGAGCGCTGGTAGGTGCTCCCGGATACGACATTCCGCCGGCCGAGTATGCCGGTGCCGCCTACTTTTTAGCCAAGGTGGGAGGTGTCTGGACGGTGGTTGGATTGGTCACCAGCGAAAACGAGCAAAACTGGGATCGCTGCGGCGCGGCGGTCAAGCTCAACTTTGACGAGGCCTGGGTGGGCGTGCCGGGTCACGGCAACGCCAACCTCCTCGAGAACGGAATCGGCGGCATCGTCAAGCTCAGGCACGACGGCGCGGTCTGGGGTGTGGAGGGGTATGAGACCCCGTCGGGAGTTCTCAGCGCCGACTCCGAGTTCGGGACGAAGATCGATATTTGGGGCAGCTACGGGGTGGTCGGCGCACCGACGGCGGATGGTTCCGGTACCGACTCGGGGGCAGCGTTCGTCTACAGAGACATCAGCTCGCAATGGCAGTATCAGGTCGAGCTGCAGGGGACCGAGGTCGGGGCAGGCGATCTCTTCGGATCCAGTGTCGCCATCCACTCGGACTGGGCGATGGTCGGCGCTCCGGGAGATTGGGGGACCGGCGACACCGGTTCGGTCTACGTGTTCAAACGCGATGGCACCGACTGGGTCCAGACTCAGAAATTGACCGGTGGGGCCGGTGAAGCGTTTGGAAAAGCACTGGCGACAACCGGATCGTGGTTGGCGGTGGGGGCTCCGCTCAACATGAAATACGGCGGAATCGTCTATCTCTACGAAAGGGTCGACAATAGCTGGGTATTTCGAGAAGCCGAGATTGCCTCCGACGGCCTTGTCGTTTACTCATTCGGCTCGTCGCTCGCCATGTGGGATACGAACCTGGTGGTCGGGTCGCCGCACTCGTACCGCTATGGGCTGGATTCCGGCGCGGTGTACCTCTTCCGTAAACTCGGAAGCCAATGGTTCGAGCTCGGGTGGCGGGTGCCCGGAGACGCCGCCCCCCTCGACCTGTTCGGTCATTCAGTAGCGGTGTTTCAAAGTACGGTGATGGTCGGAGCCCCGGAAGACGACAACATTGGCGGTGAGGACGCCGGAGCGGTGTATCTCTACGACTATGCCGACTTCCAGAACCACATCTTTTCAGATGGGTTCGAGGTTGCCCCCAACGGGGGAACAAAAGCATGGTCGACGACGGTCCCCTGACGGGTGCCAGGCTCTGAAAACGGGGAGTCATGAAGGATGGAGAGTGACTCTCCACCTTTCCGGGACTCACCGTCTGCCGAAGACCTTGACCAGCGCCTTGCCTCCGAGAGACTGTGCGTCGTAGCGCAGCTCGATGCGGTTGATCGTCCGGTCGTCGCCCCTGAGATCGATGAGATCTCTTGAGAGAAGCGCCGGTACCCGCTCTTGGTCGATACCAACAACGATGATGCCGCGGTGGTGCGGTGACGGAGCACGTTCCGGGAGCCTGCCGCCGGCTCGGGGGCGTGGTCGAAAAGGGGTTTGCACGGTGCCTGGGTCGATACGAATACCGGTTGCGGACAGATGAGTGGATAATCGTGGTGGCTGAAAGGTGGAGAACATGACCCGACGTCGTCACCTCGCAACTGCCCTTACCTTTGTGGCGCTCGCCGTCGGGTGTGCGCGCCAGGAGGACCCCCATACCGGCCTGGAGACAGGCGCCGACAACGCCGCCGTCGATGCGGTGTTTGCCTCCTGGGATGTGCCGGGGTCGCCGGGTTGCGCCCTCGCCGTGGCGCAGGACGGCACCCTGCTGTACTCGCGCGGCTACGGCTCCGCCAACCTCGACTACGACATCCCGGTCACGCCGCAGACGGTGTTCGACGTCGCCTCGGTGACCAAACAGTTCGTCGCCGCCAGCCTCGGCATGCTGGAGCTGGAGGGGAAGCTGTCGCTCGACGACAATGTCCGCAGGTGGCTTCCGGAGCTGCCCGAGTACGAGTGGCCGATCACCCTGAGGCACATGCTCAACCACACCAGCGGCCTGCGGGACTACCTGAACCTGTTTCCGCTCGCCGGGCGCAACGACTACTACCCGATCTCGCACCCCCAGATTCTGGCGATGATGTCGCGGCAGCGGGCGCTGAATTTCCGGCCCGGTGATGAATACAGCTACAGCAACACCGCGTACATGCTGCTGGCGCAGGTGATCCAGCGCGCCGCCGGAGAATCGCTGGGTGAGATGGCGGAGGAGCGCATCTTCGCTCCGTTGAAAATGGAAAGCAGCGTGATGTACGACAATCTCGAGGAGATCATCCCGCGGCGCGCCACCGGCTACGCTCGCGATGACGAGGGCCGTGTGCGGATCGTGCACAACTACAACTTTGACGTTGCCGGGGATGGGCAGCTGTACTCGACGATGGAAGATCTGCTGCGTTGGGACAACCACCTGCACGGCGCCGAAAAGCCGGCGATACATCCGCTGATGCTGGCCGAGGCGCACCTCAACAACGGTGACCCGATCGACCACGCCTACGGTATTCGGCGGCGGGAGTACCGGGGCCTGCGCACGGTTGGGCACAGCGGCAGCTCGTGGGGCTTTCGCACCGAGCTCGTGCGGTACGTCGAGCCCGGCCTGTCGATCGCCATCTCGTGCAACTGCGACGACGCCAACCCTCAAGAGCTGGCGCGGCGGGTCGCCGACCACTACCTGGCCGACCGGATCGGGCCCGAGGTCGGCGACGAAACACCCGACGCCGATCAGGAGGACGCTGAAACGCCATCCGCGGCGCCGGCTCTCACGTCCGACGCGCTGGCGGAGTATGCCGGTGAGTTCTTTGCCCCCGAGCTCGATGCCACCTACCGCCTCGCGGTCGTCGACGATGGGCTCGTGGTGCGTATCGAGCAGGAGCCGCCGCTCGCGGTCGCACCGGTTGGCGACGACCGGTTCGAGATCAGCTTCCACCCACCTGGGTGGTCGGAACCGGAAACGATCAGCCTGGAGTTCACCCGTGACCGTGCCGGAGCCGTCACCGGGTTCGAGCTGAGCGCTGGCTCGGAGCGAGGCATCGTCTTCGAGCGGCGCTAGCCCGCGTCTTACGTGCTCCCCTGAATCGGGCTGACCGCTCCACGACGCCGGAAAGCGATCATGCAGCGGGTCCTCCCGGGCTCGCAGCCGCAGCTTTCCAATTCTCTTTCCCGCTCTTCCTGCGTCGTGAAGATCGGTATGATGCGGGCTGGGAGGCGGTCGATGATCAAGAAGAGATTCCGGGTAGTTCTACCCTTCGTCGTGCTCGCGTTGACGGCCTGCATCTCAGACGCCCCGGAGCCTTCCGGCATGGTCATCGTCAATGCACGGGTCATCGACGGCAGCGGCGGGCCGTCGCGGGACGTGAATGTGCGCGTGGTGGGAGACCGTATCGCCACCGTCGGAGATTTCGAGCCGTCGGCGGAGGACACCGTCGTCGATGCCGATGGACTGGTGTTGGCACCCGGGTTCATCGACGCCCACAGTCACCACGAGGACGGGCTGATCGAGATGCCGGGGGCGCTGGCGGTGGTCAGTCAGGGGGTCACCACCATCGCGGGCGGGCAGGATGGTGTTCAGATCTATCCTCTGGCGGAGCTCTTCGCCGGCCTCGAGACGACGCCCGTCGCCATCAATGTTGCTTCCTACGCCGGACACGGGACATTGCGCGAACGTGTGATGGGCGAAGACTATCGACGCCACGCGACACCGCAAGAGCTGGAAGAGATGGTGGGCCTGCTGCGGACCGAAATGGAGGCCGGTGCACTGGGACTGTCTACCGGGCTGGAGTACGATCCCGGGTCCTTTTCGTCAACCGAGGAGTTGGTCGAGCTCGCGAAAGAGGCGGCCCGCCATCAGGGGCGCTACATCAGCCCAATCCGCAGCGAGGATCAGCATTTCTGGGAAGCTCTCGATGAGATCATCACCATCGGTCGTAAAGCCCGGATACCGGTCCAGGTGACACACATCAAGCTCGCCATGACCCGTTGGTGGGGTCAGGCCGACCGGCTGAAAGGCATACTGGACGAGGCCCGCGCATCGGGCGTCGACATCACCGCCGACATCTACCCATATCGGGCCTGGAATTCTGGATTCAGCTGGCTCACGACGCTGTTCCCGGATCGCGATCTGGATCGACGGGACGGGGCGGAGTACATCCTCAATGACATGCTTTCGCCGGAGGGCATCCTGCTCCCCAGCTACCTGCCGGAACCTGCGTATGACGGCAAGACGATCGCCGAGATTGCCGAGATCCGCGGATCCGACCCGGAGACGACGCTGATGGAGCTGTTGAAAGCAGAAACGGCCATGGCCGGCGAGGGAGTCGAATCCCAGATGCTGGGTCTCGCCATGGACGAAGGCGATATCGAATCCATCATGGCGTGGCCCCACACCGTCATCGGAAGTGACGGCGAGCTCGCAGGTGTTCATCCGCGCGGCTACGGCGCGTTCACCCGGTTTCTCGGGCACTCCATTCGTGGCCGCAGGGTGCTCAGTCTCGAGGAAGGCATTCGGAGAATGACCTCACTCTCCGCCCGACACGCCGGAATCGCCGAGCGCGGCTCGATCCAGGTGGGTCACTTCGCCGATCTCGTCCTCTTCGACCCCGAGACGGTCGGAGACCGTTCGACGCCCGAAACCCCTCATGTGCCCTCGGTGGGAATCGAAAAGGTCTGGGTCAACGGGCAGTTGGTGTTCGAGGGCGGCCGGATCACCGGCAACCGGCCCGGCAGACCGGTTCGTCGGGCCAGTCGCTGATCCGGCGAACGCAACTCCTCCCTTCCAGTCTGCGTATACGCCAGTGCAGGACTTCAGTGGCCATCGTTGAAATTGTGCGCTGGGATATGTCCCTCCAGGGAGGACCCAGTCAGTGGCGAGATCAACGCCTCCAGCACTCGGTGACGACCGACAGACGCAGCACGGCGAACCCACCGACGAGCTGCGCAGATCCAGGCCTTTCGTCGCGGTTATGAATGAGGGTTTCATCGAAAACCGGGGAGATTCCAGATGAGATCTCGCACATTCGTCAAAAACACCATTGGTGCGGTGTGCCTGTCGTTGGCGGGTCTTCCTGCGACGACGGCTTCGGCCCAGAGCATGCCGCCGCCGTGCGTGACGGACGCTCGCGTCTCACGCCCGTTCGACACGGCCGCGGGCAAGCTTCGGGCGTGCCCAACGAGAGGTATCTGTGACAACCCGGCCGATCGAGACGCCGCCATTCCGGATGGACAAACGCCAATCAAGTTCATCACGGTGAAGTTTCAGAGCGTGAGCAACGATGACGGCTCCGACCCTTTGTTCAGCCGCGCCGAAGCGGAGTCCGCCATCGATTGGCTCAACAACTGCTACGAGCCGTGGCGCATCCAGTTTGTCTACGACCATCGACGAGTCTATTCGACCTTCTTTCACGACGTGGAGAGCTGGTACGAGGTCGATCAGTTGGGGGCACGATTCTCGATCGACACCCTCCATAATCTGAACATCCTCACGACCAACTACTGGTGCGAGTGGCAGGGCCAGACCACCCTGTGTGGCGGAGCGCGCGGACCGTGGATGGACCCGTCCGGAGCCCCGCTCTGGTCGACGATCATGACGACGAATCACTGGCGGGCTGACGGCCTGATCTGCCACGAGATAGGCCACAACTTCGGCCTCATCCACCCCTTCGGTGAGTTCGATGTGACGCCCTGCGGCCCGTGCGACGAGGTTGTCGGGGCCGGAGACGGGGACTTCACCGGCGACTTCTGCTCCGACACGCCACCGACGCCGGTCGATCCCTGGAACACCCGATGCGCACCGGCGTCCGGGATCGATCAATGTTCGGGTCGGCCGTGGGGTGAGACCGATTACCGAA
>CBDTWX010000276.1:0-7563 GCA_965364305.1 uncultured Thermoanaerobaculia bacterium | reverse complement strand
CCGCCGGCAGACCGAGCGGGACCGATTCGAGCGAGGGCAACATCGGCATGGTGTCGGGCAGCATCTCCGCGGAACCCGGTCGACGACCCACGAGGACGTCGAGCGCAAGCCGCGCCTGCTCCAACTGCCCGGCGATCACCGCTTCCGAGGCCCGCGCGGACGCGAGGTTCTCCCGCGCCAGATGAAGCTCCACGGCGCCGGCGATCCCCGCCCGATAGCGCCGCTCAACCGTTCGGGTGGTCGACTCCCAACTCGCGGTGATTTGTTTGTTGATATCCAGGGCCCATGCGGCAGTCGCCACCAGAACCCGCGCCCGCACCACCGAGGCGACCACCGAGTGGACCACGGCCTCGCGCGCAGCCTCCTCGGCCAACAGAGAGGCCCACGCGGACTGCTGGGTCCGCTTGAGACGCCCGAAGAGATCGGCCTGCCAGGAGACGTTGAAGCTGTAGGAGTAGGTGGTGGAGTCGATTGTCTGGCGGCCGATCTGTGGCAGCACGAACGAGATCCGCTGTTTCGACCCGTTCACGCCGTAACCAACCTGAGGCAGCCTCGCCCCGCCGGCGCGCCGCAGGCTGGCTTCCGCCTCGAGCACCCGAGCGGCCGCCGCTCGAAGATCGGTGTTGTTGGCAAGAGCGAGCTCGACGAGCTCGGTGGTGGTCTGGTCGCCGAACTCCCTCCACCAGGGGGTCACATCCGGAAAATCTTCCTGCTCGGTCTCGGGTGCATAGACGTAGGTGCCCGAAAGATCGGCTGCGGTCGTGGGTCGCTCTGGTTTTGGACCGAGGGTGCATCCGGCGGCGACGATCAGCGTCGCGAGCGATGTGATGACTGGGAATGTCTGCCGCACGCTCATCGAGAGACCTCCGAAATACTCGCATCTTCGACAGTGACCACGTCGCTGCTCGCGCAGGCGCGTATACCACCGGCGACAAAACGAACGAAGTGAGGGATGTATCCCTTCAGGTACTCGGGATAGCGGAGCGAATGATCGTGATGGGCGAAGAGGTGGTGCGCCCTCAAGGCGTGCAGGAGCTGACCGACCATCGCCATGATGCACATCCTCGCGGTTTCCGGTTCGAGATTCGGACCGAACTCGGAGAGTGCGACCATCGCTCGTTCAAGAACCGGGTGGACGAACTCCTTGAAAAACACATCCTGAGGAAGCCGTGGGTCGACCATCTCCCTCGACACCAGCGCCATGAACAACCGGCCGTGGCTCTCGTTGGCCAACGGATCGATAAAGCCATTGGCAAACGATTCGAGGAACTCCTCGAGGGTCGGCGCCGGTTCGCGCCCGATCAGCTCCTCGAGCAGGGCCAGACGTTGCACACGCAGCGCCGCCAACATCGAGCGGAAGGTCTCGAGGTAGAGATTGTCCTTGCCGCCGAAGTGATAGTTGACCGAGGCCACGTTACAGCCGGCTTCGGTCGTGATGTCGCGCACGGATGTGGCGTCGAAACCCTTCTCAGCAAAGAGCTTCTGCGCCGCAGAGAGGATCCGGTCGTGGGTGTCCTCGCAGGCGTGCGGTTGACATCGATGTCCGATCGTCGCATCCATATCGACTCCCAACAAATGTTTCAAACGCATATATTAAACGGTTGTTTCAGACTGTCAAGGAGGAATTGGCGGTACGGCAGTACGGCGATACGGCAGTACGGCGATACGGCAGTACGGCAATACGGCAGTACGGCAGTACGGGCGGTACGGCAGTACGGCAATGCGGCAATGCGGCAATGCGGCAATGCGGCAATGCGGCGGTACGGCAACACAGCTATTTGTCTTGGCGAGGTCTCAGTTTAACGCGTTGTTTTAGCTTCGGTTTTGGGTGGATTCTGGCGGTATCCGGTTCGTTTTCCTATGAGCGCGGCAAGAGCTCCGGATGCGCGACGTTGCGATTCGACAAGCAGGGTGTTCGCGTCGCCCGAAAGATATCCGAGGCGCCCCGAGAGATCGATGAAATAGCCAAGCTCGCGTAACGAACCAAATGAGATATCCAGGAATCGATCAAACTCTTTATCGGTTTTACGTCCGCAGCCTTCGACGATATTCGCGGCAACTGACACAGCGCTTCGACGCATCTGACTCACCAGGCCGTAGAGTTCCTCTCCCGGGAAACTTCGTGTCTGTTCGTAGACTTCCATCACAAGTCGATCGGCAAGCTGAAACACTTCGAGCTTTCGATGGTCCCTCATGCTGCTGCTATCTTACCCGCAACAGCTTCATTCGGCCGTACTGCCGTACTGCCGTACTGCCGTACTGCCGTACCGCCGTACCGCCGTACCGCCCGTACTGCCGTAATGCCGTACTGCCGCATAGCAGCGGCCGCCCGCCGGGCGGCCGCTGTATCATCCCCCCATGCAACACGACCTCTCCTCCCGCCGCTGGCTGATCCTCGCCTCGACAGTCGTGAGCTTCTTTGCCGTCGGCGTGACCTTTTTTGCCGTGCCCCCGCTCATCCCGGAGCTGGTGAACAGGTTCGGGCTCAGTCATTTCGCCATCGGGGTCCTGATGGGCGCCATCTCGGTGCCCGCAGTGCTCTTTTCGATTCCCATCGGCGCGGCCGTCGATCGCTGGCCGGCGCGCGCCGCGGGCAACCTGGCACTCACCCTGATGGGCCTCGGCGCCCTGATCTTCGCCCTCGCCCCGAGCTATCTCGCCCTTTTGAGCGGCAGGCTCCTCTTCGGAGTCGGCGGTTTGATCATCAATCTGCTGCTCGCACGGCTGGTCACCACATCGTTCGCCGGACGCGAGCTCGCGCTTGCGATGGGCATCTTCAACGCGGTCTACCCGGCCAGCATGATCGCCATGTACACCCTGCACCCGAAGCTTCTGTCTGCGTTCGGCTGGCGCGGTGAGCTCCTGGCGTTGGCCGCGCTGGTCGCGGTGGCCATACCGCTCCACAACCTCGCAGTTCCCAGAGCCCTGCGCGGCGAGTCTGCAATCGATGAATCTCGCGACGAACGACGGGTCACCGGCCCTCTGATCGCGCTCGCCGTATCGTGGCTGCTCTTTTTCGCCGCCTATGCCTCGGTCTTCACCTTCGCTCCCGAGTGGGCCGGCGGCGGTGGCTCGGCACTGTTGACGGTCAGCCTCATCCCCTGGGTCGCCCTCCCCCTCGCTCCGCTGGCAGGGTTTCTCATCGACCGAACCGGCCGAGCCGCCCCCTGGGTACTCGCCGGTCAGCTGATCCTGTGTGGCGTGCTTGGGGCCATGGCGCTCCGAATCATCCCCCCGGTCCCGGCGATGCTCCTCGTCGGCGTGACATTTGCGACCGTCGCAACGGCCACCTACAGCCTCCCCTCGGTTCTCGTGTCGGCGACACGAATCGGTTTCGCCTTCGGATTCATCACCGCATTTTCGAACTTCGGCAACCTCGCCGGCCCGGCGGCGGCGGGCGCCATTCGGGATCACCTCGGAGGGTGGACCGTCGCGTGGGCGGTTCTCGCAGCACTGGCGCTGGTGGGGGCCGCGGCGGCATTCATGATCCGTCCCGTTCGGGAGTTTGAGGTGAGGGGTCCGGGGTTAGGGACTTAGGAGTTAGAAAGGTCTGGGCGCGGGCATACGCCTCACTCTCTCACTCCCTCACTTCCTCGCCTCCTCACAGTTACAGAAAATCGAGCTTCGGCACCCTCGGAATGAGGCGCTCGGCAAAGGCCCGGTCGAGGAACGCGCGCATCGCAGCTTTCCCCCGTTCACCGTAGTCCACCGTGAGGTCGTTGACGTACATCCCGACAAAGCGGTCCGCCCTGTCGCGGTCGAGGCCACGGCCGTAGTCAAGAGCGTAGTCGAGAGCCTCCTCGCGGTGCTCGAGCGAGTATTCGATCGACGACTTGAGCAAGGCCGCAACGCGCGAGCACAACTCCTCGCCAAGATCGCGTCGGATGACGTTTCCGCCGAGCGGCAGCGGAAGCCCGTCGGTCTCCTCGGCCCACCACACACCGAGATCGACAATCTTGTGAAAACCCTCGTCCCGCCACGTGAGCTGGCCTTCGTGAATCACCACACCCGCGTCGACTTCTCCTGAGCTCACGGCCGGCATGATGTCGTCGAACGGACGCACCACGGTCTGCAGCGCCGGGTTCCACATCTTGAGAGCCAGGGCCGCCGAGGTGAGTCGGCCCGGCACGGCCACCGTCACGGACTCGAGGTCGTGTGGGGCTACCGGCTCACGAGCGACCAGAACCGGTCCGTAGCCGTCGCCCATCGAGGCGCCTGAACCGAGCAAAGCGTAACGGTCATCGAGGTGGGCGTAGGCGTGGATCGAAACCGCAGTCACCTCGTAGATGCCCTCGTACGCTTTGCGGTTCAGTGTTTCAATGTCCGACAGCACATGGTCGAAGCGAAGCTCACCGGTATCGATGAGATTTTTGGCCAGCGCGTAGAACATGAAGGCGTCGTCGGAGTCCGGCGAGTGCGCCACGCGGATCAATGTCATTCATCCTCCTACCCGATTTCCGGGAGCGGGCATTCTAACCCAACCACCCACCCACCCAGTAGCCAGTGGCAAGTCCCTCCCGCCCACCCGGATCCTTCGTCGGGAGGAACCCTCCTCAGGATGACAGCGTGGGGGTCATATCGCTCGTCGGAGGTACGCGCCTGCTCGGCGCGACCATTGCAGCAGTTGACAGCGTCAGCGACCAGCGTCAGAAATCAGCGGCAGCGATCAGAGTCAGGATACAGGATCAGCGACAGCCACCACCCGCCGGCGGAGAAACCGCAGGTCACGCAGATGGACGCAGAATTGATCTCAGGTCATATATTTGGATGGAGCAGCCTCCAAGTCATCGCGCGAACCTCGTCGAAGAGAAACAAGGCGGTGGTTGCCTTTCCGCGATGCACGGCACCGGTGAGGCAGAGAACCCGTAGGTGGGAGTCGACTTCCTTCGCGGACGCATAGGCAATCCGCCAATGATGTGCCCGATCTCTTCCGAGCCTCCCGTGGCCCTCAGCGAGGTTCGCGGGAACTGAGGATGCTGATCGGATCACCTGATCGGCCAGACTCTTCAACGGAGCCGGCACCCTTTTTGCGAGGTCAATTGCCAATCCCGCAGCCTCGATGGCTTTGCGGTAAGCGTTCAAGTTGCTGGTCGGGAGCGCGTCGAGCATGGTCACCTCCGGGTCGTTCATGCTCCGCTCCCAGTCGATGTGGGGCCCGATGTCAAGGGTCGTCCGACGACCGGCCTCCGGGGCCGGCTTGCCCTTTACATCGGGCCCCACATCGACTACCCATCGTTTTCGGAACGACCCGGAGGTGGCCGTGCACGGTCCGCTCCGGCCGCTGACGCCTGTCGCTGCTCTCTGGCGCTGTCTCCTGCTGCTGCTCACTGTCGCTGACCCCGATTGCTGTCTCGTCAGAACGGCCTCGGAGTTACTTCCCGGGTGTCTCCCGCGGACACGCGGATGAGGCGCTGGCTACTGGGTGGGTGGGTGGGCGGAAATTTCAGCTCGGATCGTGCCGGGAAACGAAGCGCTCGATGAGGCCGGCAGTCGAGCTGTCGTGGTGGCCGAGATCAACCGCCTCGCCAGCGAGAAGCTTTTCCTCCTCGCCGAGGATCGTCGCCGCCAGGGCTTTGCCCAACTCCACCCCCCACTGGTCAAAGCTGTTGACCCGCCACACGATACCCTGAACGAAGATCTGATGCTCGTACAGCGCGACGAGCATACCCAGCGAACGAGGCGTCAATCGGTCGAGGAGGATCGAATTGGTCGGTCGATTGCCCTCGAAGACCTTGTGTGGCACGAGCGCCTCGATCTCGTGGTCGTGTGCGCTGCGATTCCAGAGCTCCCCCTCGACCTCGGCCGCAGTCCGACCGCACATCAATGCTTCGGTCTGGGCGAAGAAGTTGGCCATCAGCTTTTCGTGATGGTCACCGACTGGGTTGTGGGAGTTGACGACGCCGATGAAATCGCACGGCACCAGCTCGGTCCCCTGGTGGATGAGCTGGTAAAAGGCGTGCTGGCCGTTGGTCCCGGGTTCTCCCCACACCACCGGACCCGTCGAATACGAGACTCTGTTGCCATCACGGTCGACCGACTTGCCGTTGGACTCCATGTCGCCCTGCTGGAGGTACGCCGGAAAGCGCCGCAGGTACTGGTCGTAGGGCAGCACGGCTCTGGTCGAAGCACCGAAGAAGTTCCGATACCAGACACCGAGCATCGCCATCAGCGCCGGAATGTTGTGCTCCAGGGGTGTCTCGATGAAGTGCCGGTCGACCGCGTGGGCACCCTCGAGGAGCTCGACGAAATAGTCGAATCCAATCGCCAGAGCTACTGTGAGACCAATTGCCGACCAGCTCGAGTAGCGCCCCCCGACCCAGTCCCAGAACTCGAAGATGTTCTCGGGATCGATGCCGAAAGCCTCAACCTCCTCGCGGTTGGTCGACAGAGCGACAAAGTGCTGAGCCACCGCGGCCTCGTCCCCCAGCGCCTCGACCAACCAGCGGCGCGCGGTGCGGGCGTTGGTCATCGTCTCTTGCGTGGTAAAGGTCTTTGACGCCACCACGAACAAGGTCTCGGCCGGATCGAGATCATGGGTCTTTTCAACGAAGTCGGTAGAATCGATGTTCGAGATGAATCGCACCTGCGGGCCGTCGCAGTAGGGTGTGAGTGCCTCGCAGATCATCGCCGGGCCCAGATCCGACCCGCCGATGCCGATGTTGACCACCGAGGAGATGGGGCGACCGGTGAACCCGAGCCAGCCGCCGAATCGGACCATCTCCGAAAATGTCCGCATGTGCTCGAGCACCCGGTCAACCCGCGGCATGACGTCCGCGCCATCGACGAGGATCGGAGTGCCCGTGCGGTTGCGAAGCGCCACGTGGAGCACCGAACGATCTTCAGTCCAGTTGATCTTTTCGCCCCGATACATGGCGTGAGCCGCTTCCGGGACCCCGCTCGCCCGTGCAAGCTCCAACAGCAGCTTCACGGTCGTCCGGTCGATGCGATTCTTCGAGTAGTCGAAGAGAAGATCCTCGAGTTCGATGGAAAACCGGCCAAATCGGTCCGGATCCGCCGCAAAGAGCTCCCGCATGTGGACTGAGCCGATCTCTCGGTGGTGCTCTTCGAGGGCCTTCCAGGGTGCGGTTTCGGTCAATCGCGTTCCGCCGCGCACCGCCCAATCGATCTCCGAGTCGAAAAGCATTCTTCACCTCCAAGGATCGACAGAGAGCATAGCGAAGGAGAGGCGAATTCTGAATTCGGATTTCGGAATTCGGAATTCGGGATTTCCACCCAACCGATGCACACGACCGGATTCCATCTCCGTGCCCGTCTCCGTCGCCGTGCCCGATGGGCCTGATACTCGATCCACCCACCCAGATTCTTCGGTCGCCGGGCTCCCTCAGAATGACACCTTGAGACGGTGCCAGGGCTTTCGCAGCGGTCGTGAACCATTTTGCCTGCGGACGCCGACGCTGCCCCGGACGCTGATGGCTGTCCCCCCCGCTGTCTTCAGAGACAGCGCCAGCCAGGGCCGATCGTGGGGAATCAGATCAGCCCTTTCGATCGAGCAGCCGCCACGTCATGGCGCGAACCTCGTCGAAAATCGACAACGCCTTCTCG
>CBDTWX010000275.1:0-7571 GCA_965364305.1 uncultured Thermoanaerobaculia bacterium | reverse complement strand
GGTGATCGTACCGCCGTAGGATTCGACAATGGACCGAACGAGAGCGAGGCCGAGACCTGTGTGGCCCGAGTCGCCGTGATCTCCGGGACGATAGCTGAAGAAACGGCTGAAGATCCGGTCGCGGTGCTCCGCGGGTATCCCGGGACCTTCATCGGCGATCGTCACCTCGGCCCGGCCGCCGGAGGCTCGCATGGCAACCGGCACCCGCCCCTCGAGCGGGGAGAAGCTGACCGCGTTGTCGACGAGATTTTCGAATACCTGCGTCAAACGGTCAGCGGACGCAAAGACGACCACCCGCGCATCGGCGAGCGCAAGATCGAACTTGAGACCGGTCTCTTGGTAGCGCAGACGGAAACTGTCGACCAGCGCCGCGAGTAGCTTGTCCAGGACCACTCGCGTCGGCTCCTCGTCATCGAGACGGGCATCGATGCGTGAGATCTCTCGTGCTTCGCTCAACAGTCTCTCCATCCTCGCGACATCGTTTTGGATCATCGTCAAAAACCGCCGGCGCTCTCCGGGTTCGACGTCCTCGAGGGCCATGTCGGTGGCGGTCCGGATGGATGCCAGTGGATTTTTGAACTCGTGGGAGACGTCGGCGGCGAATGCCTCGGTGGAACGCAGATGCTGCTCGAGCTGGCGGGTGAGTTCGGAAAGAGCTCGCTCGAGGTCTCCGATCTCGTCTCTCCGCGTACTTGCTGTGAATCCGCCACGCAGCCTCCCGCGACCATCGAGAATGTCCCCCGCGCGACGGCGGAGTTTGGTCAGTGGGCGAGCAATCGTGGTGGCCGCGATCAGGCTCAGAACCACAGCCGCACCGAGGCTGAGCAGGAAGACCTTGAAGACGTCGAGACGCACCGCATCGAGCGCCTGCAAAATTCTGCCGGTCGACTGAGACACCAACACTGCTCCTTCCACCCCTCCCTCGACGCGAACGGGGATGGCGATGTGGAGAGTCACCGAACGGCGCGGTCCGACGCTGATCCTGGTGGCGGCTCCATAGCGTCCTTGGAGAGCGCTCTGAATCTCGGGTCGAGCCAGCAGATCGCTGCTCAAGTCGTGATCTTCGAGGTTCGAAGAATCTTCCCTGGCGCCGCGAAGCAGGCGGAATGGAAGGGAGCCGATGCGGTAGAGCAGACTTTTCTCGGTGGCGGTCTGTGCTCCGGCGCTATCAGAGACCGATCCGTCGGCTTCCCGGCGCGGACCGAGAAGCGCGGAATCCGCGACGACCTCGCCGACGGCGTTGATGACCCGCAAGCGGGCGAGCTGGCGCTGGTCGAGCTGGATCAGAATCCTCCGGGCGTCTTCTCCATCGACCCGTTCGCGAGCCTCGATCGCGGCGGCCAAAAGACGGCCTTCCTGGGCCATGGTTCGCTCTTGCGCGCTCAGGAGGTGCCTTTCGTACGTGTCGAGGAAGAGCACACCGCCGATCGGCAGGAAGACGAGGAGCATGTTGAATGCGAGCAGCCGGAGCGAGATGCGGGACGGGAGACGGAGCTTCATCGCATCCGGTTCAGGCCGACTCCTCGGTGTAGCGGTATCCGAGCCCGTACACCGTCTCCACGCCGTCAAAACGGTCGTCAATCGAGAGGAACTTCTTGCGAATCCGTTTGATGTGTGAGTCGATGGTGCGGTCCGATACAAAGGTGTCGTGCGGATAGCCTTCGTTCATGAGCTGTTCGCGCGTCTTGACATGACCGGGGCGGCGCGCGAGGGCGTGCAGAATCATGAACTCGGTGACCGTCAGCGGCACCGTGGTGTCTCCCCATCGTGCGGTGTAGCGTCTGAGGTCGAGCTCGAGGTTGCCGATCCGCAGGAGCTCCTCGTCGGGACCCGCCGCTGCGTCTCGACCGAGCGCTATGCGACGGAAGAGGACCTTGACCCGAGCCAAGAGCTCGCGCATCGAGAAGGGCTTGCAGAGGTAGTCGTCGGCGCCGAGCTCGAGCCCTAGCACGCGGTCGAACTCCTCATCGCGAGAGGTGAGGAAAATGATCGGTACATTTTCAGACAGGGTTCGCAGTTTGCGGCACAGCTCGAGCCCGTCCATCCGTGGCATGATGATATCGAGGATCACCAACTCGGGCAGGTCGTTTTGAAAGGCCTCCCAGGCCGCCACACCATCTCCATAGGATTCAACCCGATACCCTTCGCGTTCAAGGGCGAAGGCCACATTGTCGCGAATATTCTGCTCGTCCTCGACAACCGCGATGCGTTCGCTCATGCATCGAGCGTAGCGGACTGCCACAGGGAGCGCAATCCCGGCCGCCAACGCGACCGAAACCTTTTTTCACGCCTCGGCGTGAAAAAAAGGCGCCGCGGATGCGGCGCCGGTGCAAGGTGGGATCGGGATCCCGGGATCTACTTCTTTGCGGCGGGTGCCTTCTTCGGGACCGTCTTCTTCGGAGCCGCTTTTTTCGGAGCGGCCTTCTTGGCTGGGGTCGTCTTTTTCGCTGCGGTGCGAGGTTTCGGGGTTTCCTTGGCGCGCAACTTGTCGACCGCGATCGTGAGGTTTTCGACCTTCGAGGTGAGGGTCTCGATCTCTTCCTTGGTCGGAACGCCGATGCGGTGAATGACGGCGGTCACCTGTTCGTCAATCGTACGGCCGAAAGTCTCCCAGTAGCTCTCCGCCACCGTCTTCAAGCCGGTGACGGTGCCCTTGGCCTTCTCGACCTGGCCCTTGCTCTTGTCCTCGAGGGCCTTGCCCTTTTCGATCAACCCGGCAAAGAACTTTCCGCCTTCCTTTTCGGCCATGGCGACGGCGCCGAGACCGGCCAGCCATACCTTGTGTGCCGAGTCCATGATGTCATTCTGCAGTTCTTTCTTCTTTTTCTTGCCCATTGTCTTTCCTCCCCGCCGTTTTGGTTTCGGCGTCGGTGGCGCGAGGGCGCCGTCATGTTTATCGGTCATTGCCGCTTTGCGGCATTCAACACGAAGGGAATATAACGCGCTGCGGCATACTTGTCAAGATTTTTTTGCCGCTTTGCGGCAAGAAAATAGGTAAATTTTGATTTTAATAAATTTAGTTTCTCCTCGAGAAGCTAGAAATTGTCTGCATCTCAACGGTATTTCTTGCCGCAGAGCGGCAATGGTGGACCTACTCCCAGCCTTCGGGGAAGGAGGTGTCGACTTCTATGGCCGATCGCACGAGCTCCTTGGCTGCCTTTGCGTATGGCAGCAGAGCAAAGAGGCTGCCCTTGGCAAGCTTGAGCTTGCCTCCCATGAGACCGACGATCGGATCGGTCTTGCCGGCGAGGACGCTTTTCCACGCTGCAGGCTCGGCTTTGATCAGATAGGGAGCCTCCTCGAGTTCATCGGATGTGGCAGTGGTGGCGCCGCGGCAGTCTCCATGCCACAGATCGGCGACGACTGCCCGCTCCTCGGAGATGCCCATATCGGCGTCGGGTGTCATGATCATCCCGATGGCCCCCTCCCATTTGGCGGCGGCCTTTTTATAGTTTTCGTTGGCGTTGATCTTGTCGTTCCACAGCGAGGCCCAGTCCTTTGTGAAGATTTCCGCAGCCATTGTTCCTCCATTGCTCGATGCACACAGGATACCCGAGGTTTGGCTTCGTCTCAACAGTGCCGCCCGTCACATTTTTCACCCTGAAGGTGTCTTCGTGTTGGTGCCGCCAAGGGGCAACCGGTGCGACGGGTGGCAACCACCTCATCTGCGTCCGGTGACGTAATGAACCGCGTCGTCGCGGAACCGGCCGACGTAGCGCCTGAATGGTTCGGTCACTGCCTGCGGCACCGACAGGTAGATGAGGTGACCAGCCGTTTCCTGGGTTGCCTCGAACAGCCACGAGGCGACTTGGTGAATATTCACTCGGGCGATGTCGCGGCGACTGAATGCGTTGGCGAGATAGAGGGGAGCAAGGTTGCGCGCTTCGGCCTCGGCGAGACTGACCGTCCACGGCTGGGGCCGAGTATCGACCGGGAATCTCTTCATCGCCTGTGGCGGCCGGCTCCGAATGGCGTGAAGAAAGAGGCGGTTGAATGCGGTGGCCATCAAACGTGGGTTGATGCAGCGAATGGCGGGCACGTAAAAGAGGTGTTGGCGGTCAGGCACATCGTCTCCGATCTGGTCGAAGGTGCCGTCGATGCCATCCTTGAGGCGCATGAGATCGGTTAATACCTGGCCGTCACCGGTGCGCAGCCTCAGGGGAAAGCGCCAGAAAGGAACGAGGTCCCAGCCGGCCTCCTCGGGCAGCGGAGTATGACCGTAGGAGATCTCCAACTTGCGGCCTCCGTCGACCCCGCACACGCGGTGGCAGTTGTGGCAGGAATGGAGAATGGCGTCGGGGTCGAAAGAAAACTCGTGCCCACAGGTCGGGCACTCCATGGGAATGAACCGGAGCCCGGTTCCGGGTTCTCGAGCGGCCTGTGGCAGATCCTCGAAAAGTCCAGAATGGATCACGGGTGAGGAACCGACCACCGAGCCCGCAGCGCCGTCGAGCAGCACGGTTTCGTCGATGTTCGGTCCACGGACCTCGGCAACCCACCATGGCCTCCACACGACCGCCGTCACCTCGCGCGTAAATCTCGAACCGAGCTTGATCACATGTATATCGCGGACAAGACGTTTTCGGTCGAGGTCGCCAAAGGCGCGAACCAGGTCCTCGTCGCTTCCGTCCAAAGGAAGGGTCTTGATTTCGGTCGACAGATCCGCGGCCGGCCGCAGGGCCTTGAGGTAACTGAGCTTGCCCATCGGCGGGAGATCAACGTCCCTTGTGGCGCCGACCGCCGCCTCGACGGTGCCGACGTCGAATCGCAAAAGCTTTTCGTGGTCTTTTGCCGATCTCCCGAAGGCGGCCTGGTACAAGGTGCCCATGCCGTGGCGGTAGGGCGTCAGGAAGTGAAGGGTGTGCCCGACGTGCAGCTTCTCCGCCAATTTGGACCGGTAGGTGTCGGCTTTCCTCGACACAGTGGCCTCGGCGACCTCGGTGGCCGCATCGAGCTCCGGTCGGTTGACGAGGGCGCCCGAGGCGCTGACCTCGGTTGTGCTCCGCGCCAAAGGTGCCACGGATCGCCGGTAGAGCTTGAGGTAGTACTGGTATCGATAGTGATCGAGCAGGGCTTCACGAAGGACGTTGCGGTCGTAGACCCTCTCGGGCAGAGTGACCAGAAGGGTCTCTTCATGCCCCACCACGAGGTGGTCGCTGCCGCAGAACGAGCAGTGCGCCATGTGATGGAGAACTGGGACCGGGACGGCGGCGCCGCACTCGGTGCAGTGCACCTCAACGCAGTAGTGGTTTTCGATCACGGTTTCCGCGTCGTCTTCGTCCTGCCGTTTGACCTCGGTGTGCCCTCCCTGAGATTGATTCACCTCGGGCTCGAAATCTGAAACACCTTGCTGTACCCGTTCCCCATCGTTCGGGATCCCGTGAGCGAGCGGGCTCAGCGAGGTGTGGAGGAGCGCCCAGACGCCGCCTACCGCCATGCTCGGAACATACATCCAGAGAGCCTGGGTCCCTCCAGTGAGGATCAGGCTGACCTGAGCGAAGAGCACCCCGAGGACGCATTCGATGGTGGAACGGCCGGCGGCTGCCAACCCGCAACCTGGCAACACCGCGTTGAGAGCGATGATGATTTCCTCCCGCGGTTTCAGCGGCCGGATGAAAGTGGCGGCGAGCGCCGCCGCCAGCGGCGGTCCGAGAAAAGAAAAAACAGCCCAAGCGGAGCTCACAGGAAATCCTTCGCCCTCACCTCATCGCGGGCGAGGGCCTTGAGGAGCGGCACGAGCTCTTGGGTCTGGTCGATGCCAAAAGACGGGTCGGCGAGGGCCCCCTCGAGGAGGGTGCAGAGGGCATGAAATGCGGCCGCGTCGTCGCAGCCGCTGCGCAGAACCGCACGGCACGCATCGAAGTCTCGACCGCAGGGAATGTCGCCGTCGACGACGCGTTGTACCAGTTGCCCCCACATGGTTCGGCTCCCGGGTTGGCCACCCTCCGCAACTCCATGATAGCGATGTTCTGAACGGGGCCGTCCGGAGTGTGATCGAAAAGGAGCATTCTCATGATCGAACTACGCGACAAGCGGGTGATTATTTCTGGAGCCTCGAGCGGCATCGGCCTCGCGACGGCGCGGATGCTCGCCGCCTACGGGGCCAAGGTGGGTTTGGTGTCTCGCCGAGCCGAAGCGCTCGAGGCAGCGGTGACGACGGTTGGCGACTCCTCATGGGGTGTGCCGTGCGATGTCTCCGATCCGGAATCTGTGCGCGCGCTTGTCGAGCAAGCGAGCTCCCGCTGGGGCGCCGTCGACGGTCTCGTCAACAATGCCGGCATCGCGCCGATGGCGACTCTCGACGACACGACCAACGAGGTGTGGGACGAGGCCTTTGCGATCAACGTCCGCGGCCCCTTTTTGCTGTGTCGAGAGCTTGAATCGCTGCTCGCGAGGGGGTCGTCGCCAGCGGTTGTCAATGTGTCGTCAACCCTGGCCGAAAAGGCCATTCCCGGAATGGCAGCCTACAATGCATCAAAGGCGGCTCTCAATCAGCTGACCCGGTCCCTGGCTCTGGAGTGGGCTCCTCGGGTTCGGGTGAACGCCGTCATGCCTGCGGTGGTTGACACCCCAATCCACGGCGAACGGGGAATGACCTCGGAGCAGGTTCGGCAGATGGGGGACCTCCATCCCCTGGGACGGATCGGTCACCCGGATGACGTTGCGAACGCGATTGTTTTCCTGTTATCCGACGCTTCTGCGTGGATCAC
Organism: uncultured Thermoanaerobaculia bacterium; assembly: GCA_965364305.1. Taxonomy (GTDB): domain Bacteria; phylum Acidobacteriota; class Thermoanaerobaculia; order Thermoanaerobaculales; family Sulfomarinibacteraceae; genus Sulfomarinibacter. The sequence continues at coordinate 861 of CBDTWX010000275.1, read as the reverse complement.
GGGAGCGATCATCCCGGTGGACGGAGGAATGATGGCGGGGTAGGCCGGCCGCCCACCCACCCACCCAAGTATTAATTCGGAAATAGGAATTAGGAATTCGGAATTCCCTCCCGGCCGCCCAGGGGCTTCGATTCTCAGGACCCTGCGGCCTCATCCTTGCGGCGGCGTGATCTCGATGGTCCGCGAATCATTGTCCTCGATCGTGATCGCGACCCGCCACACCCTCGCGTCGTTCGGAATCCAGGTGGCGAGGGTTTCCTTGGGCCACTCGACTGCGACCACCGCCTCGGCATCCGAGAGCACCTCGCTGAGTCCCACTTCTCGCAGGTCTGGCAACCGGTTCTCGAGCCGGTAGAGATCAACGTGATGGAGACGCCGAATGCTGCCGACGACGCAGTCGTACGGGCGCTCGAAAAATTCGAAGGCATCGACCGGCGTTTCCAGCGACTCGGGGATATTGAAACCGCTGCCGGCAAGGTCATGCTGATCGACGACTACGGGCATCACCCGACCGAAGTCGCGGCAACGATGGCTGCCGCGAAAAGCGGTTGGCCCGACAAACGAATCGTGCTGGTGTTCCAGCCGCATCGCTTTACGCGAACTCGCGACCTGATGGATGACTTTGCACAGGTGCTGTCGGAGGCGGACGTACTCGTCTTGCTCGACGTCTACGCGGCGGGCGAGGCGCCAATCGCTGGTGCAGACGGTCGTGCGATCGCACGTGCCGTGCGCTCGCGCGGCGCCGTCGAACCGGTTTTCGTCGAGCGTCTTGAAGACCTGCCCGCGGTGCTCAGGGACGTCCTGGAGGACGGCGACCTCGTACTGACGATGGGCGCCGGCGATATCGGTGCATTCGCGACC
>CBDTWX010000274.1:0-7571 GCA_965364305.1 uncultured Thermoanaerobaculia bacterium | reverse complement strand
TGGGTGCGGTGCATCGGGCCTTGCAGCCGAAGATTGGTGAATAGTCCGGGCTAGCGACGACCGAAGATCAGCCCCCGTCGAAGGCGCGGACGACGAGGACGGCGTTGGAGCCCCCAAAACCGTACGAGCTGGAAACGGCCATCGACAGGTCTTCCCGGCGGGTGCGGCGCACCACCTGCAAATCCTCGAACGCCGGTTCGAGCCGTTCGATGTTGATCGACGGCGCCACGAACCCGCCCTCGAGCATCGCGAGACAGAAGATCAGCTCGTGCGCCCCGGCCGCGCCGAGGGCATGACCCGTCATCGATTTGGTCGATGATACGAGGGGACCGCTGTTTCCAAAGACCCGGCGCAGAGCCTGGGCCTCGGCAAGATCGCCCTGGACGGTGGAGGTCGCATGGGCATTCACATAGTCGACCGCCTCGGGCGCGACCCCGGCATCGCGGAGCGCGGCCTCGATGCAGTCCGCGGCCGACCGGCCGTCTGCCTCCGGGAGGACGATGTCCTCAGCTCCCGAGTTGGCCGCATAGCCGATGATCTCGCCGCGGACATGGGCGCCCCGTTGCTGCGCCCGGTCCATCTCCTCGAGCACCAGAATCCCCGCGCCCTCGGCCAGCACGAATCCGTCACGATCGGCGTCAAAGGGCCGCGACGCCTCCTGAGGCGAGCCGTTGTAGTGGGTCGAAAGAACCACCCGCATCGCGTCGAAGGCGACTGCAACCACCGGGTTGAGCTCCTCGCCTCCGCCGACGACGGCGAGATCCAACTGCCCGGCCCGGATGAGCTCGAAACCGTGCCCGATGCTGTGGGCCGATGTCGAACAGGCCGAGCTGACGGAGTAGCTTCGTCCACCAATGCGAAAGAGCCTCGCGAGGGTGGCGCTGCACGAGCTGGCCATGGCGTGAAGGACGGCAAATGGGCGCACCCGCCTGGGCGAGCCCGCATACAGCTGCCGGCCTCCTTCGTAGACTGCTTCAGTACCGCTGATTCCGCTTCCGACGATGCATCCGGCGCGTCGGCTCTCGAGATCCGTCTCGCACAGGCCGGCATCGACAACCGCCTGACGCCCGGCCGCGGCGCAGTACAGCGCGGCGTCGGACATGCACATGAGCTGGTCATCGGGAATCCCGGAGCCCTTGTGGAGTTCATCAGCTCCTGTCAACCTACCCGCGATTGTGCTCCTCAGCCCCAGGTCGGCCCATTCAGGCACGCTCGAGACACCCGAACGGCCATTCTCGAGACTCGTCCCGACCTGCGCGAAGCTGTTGCCGATGCTCGAGAGGATGCCGGCGCCGGTGATCGCGACACGCCTCATCAGCCGACGTCCGCCCCCTCCACCTTGCGCCGAATGACCTCCACCACATCGCCGATGGTCTTCAGAGAGCCGAGATCGTCATCCGAAATCGAGATATCAAAAACCTCCTCGATTCTGACGATCAGATCGACCGTTTTGAGCGAGCTCAGGCCGAGGTCCTCCCGCAGCCGGGTTTCGAGATCGAGATCAGACGCGTCGAAAGCCGAACCCAACCAGTCCAGCATCTCCTGACGGACAACCGGCCAGACATCCTTTGCCATCTCGATCCTCCACATCCGTTCAGAGTCAAACGCCTCGACCTGAAAGGAGTTTAGCCCGGACTGTTCAACAGTGTATGAGGCGAGGGTCTCGAGATGCCCTCCACGATGAATCTGCGTGCCGCGGCCGCGTCTGCTCCCAGCCGCGGTTCATGCCGTCCGCCCGCCTCGAATAGCCGCCACACGGGAGACGGCGTCACGTCGAGCTTGCTTCGGAACTGGATCGATCAAAAAAGAAGGAGCAAAATCTTTTCATGGACGAGGGTTTCAACGGGATTCTGCACCGGGTTTACGACCTGACGCTGACTCTCGCCGTCGCGACCGCGCTGATTCCAACTGAGGTCATCAGGATCGTCCTCGGGCGTTCTCGCATCGCAGCATTTCGGGAACGACTCGGCACACCGCCAGGAGTCCCCAACGGGCCGTACCCCAGCCTGCTCGTACATGCGGTTTCGGTGGGTGAGGTGGCGGCGGCGGGATCACTGATCTCCTCGCTCAAGGACGAAATCTCGCCGGTTCGGTTCTTTCTCACAACCGGGAACCGAGAGGGGCGTGCAGCCGCCGAGAAGCTTCGCACGGAACATCCCGAGATCGCAGCGGTCTCGTACATTCCCTGGGATCGACGATCCGCGATGCGAAGGTGGATGGCGCGTCTCCGACCCAGCGCGGTCATCGTCATCGAAACCGAAATCTGGCCGAATCTGTTTCGATCGGCCAGCGAGCTGTCGATTCCCCTGTTCATCGTGAGCGGCCGGATCTACCCGCGGGATCGGTCTCGATACCGACTTGCCCGTACCTTCTTTCGATCGGTGCTGGAATCCGCGCAATGGATCGGGGTCCAAAGCGAAGACGAACGGGCATCTTTTGTTCGGGCCGGGGCGCCTGCCGACCGTGTCGATGTCGTCGGGAATCTCAAGCATGACGCCATCGTCAGCCAGAGTCTTCCCCGGCAGTGGGAGGCGTTTTTCGAGCATTCGAACGGCCCACCTCTCATCGTCGCGGGCAGCACCCACCATCCCGAGGAAGAATGGCTCGTCGAGGCGCTTCGCCGCCTGCGGCAAAAGGACCTCTCGGCTCGCCTGGTCCTGGCTCCTCGCCACCCCCGACGAGCGGATTCGGTCAACAAACGGGCGGTATCCGCCGGCTGGAAGGCCGCACGCTGGTCGGACGGCCCCCCCACAGACGGAAGTTGGGAGGTGCTGATTCTTGATGAGGTAGGTCCTCTCGCGGCCGTATTCCGGTGGGCCGAGGTTGCGGTAATCGGGGGCAGCCTGGTCCGCCAGGGTGGCCACAATCCTCTCGAAGCCGCCCTTCACGGACGAGCCATTCTCGTTGGACCGCATTACGAGCATTTCAGAGAAATCATCCATGGGCTCGATGAGGCCGGTGGCGTTCGAGTGCTGGCGGGGACCGAAGATCTCCGCCAGGAGCTCTTCTCGGCACTCCGGGATCTGCTGCAGGATTCGGGGCAGCGAAGGGAGATGGGACGCCGCGCCTTTGCGTATGTCCGGAAACATCATGGCGTCGCCGAGAGGTACGCACGGGCTCTCGCTGCACGGATGTGATCCCGGGCAGGCTCGCGCGACAAGAACCGTCGGCATCGTCGTTGGGAGGTGTTTGTGAGGCACCGGTCGCAACGCGTCGCCTCTCATCCGTCAGACGGTGGGGATCCTACAGCAGCTTCCATCTCCGGTGCATCCAAACATATTGCCCGGGGTGCTGCCGGATCACTTCCTCCATAGCCCGGTTCACCGCCCGGGTGAGGCGCATAATCTCGTTCTTCTCGTCGGAGGCCGGCTGAGGCCAGATTGGATCACCCACGTGTCCGCCAAAGCGTAGAGAACCGATGCGGTAGCAGGCCACGACCACGATCGGCCTCTGGTGATGAATTGCCAGCACGGCAGGGATGGGACTTGTCGCGGCCAGCCGACCGAAGAAATCAACCGGTATTCCCCCGATCACATGCTGATCGGGGAGCAGCGCCACCGATCTCCCAGATTCCAAAGCACCTTCGAGACGCATGAGCGCGTTCCGCCGATCGAAGAACTCGTGCCCGGTGGCGTTTCGATGGCGTTCGAGAAGGCGCTCCAGGTAGATATTGTCGAGAGGACGGATTGTAATGGCCAGCGGGATCCCGACAGCCGCAGCGAGGTAGGGCAGCAGCTCCCAGTTTCCAAAGTGAGGAGTCACAAAGATGCACCCGCTGGTCTCCTCATGGAGGGCTTTTGCGGTCAAAAAGAGGGCCTCCGCCCCCGGGTCTCGCCTTCGGAGCCACTCGTGGGCATCGTCGGCGATGAGATGCCGGCGCATTTTCACGACCTCGGGCAGGCTGGTCAGTAGAAACGCACTGAAGCTCTGGCGCGCGATTCGGCGGGCGGTACTCTGATCGACGTCGAGCGCACGTCGAATGTTCTCGATCGCAACCCGTCGCCGCGAGACGAGCAGCACGTAGGCGAGGTTTCCGAGAGCGGCGACAAGCGGTCGCAGCATCACCATCGGCAGGACCCGGACCACCAGATAGAGGCTGTAGACCACACTGAACTCGACGATCTGCAACCATCGGCCCTTGCGGTTGATGACCCGGCTACGCACTATCGGCGCCCCCATCTGAAGGCACAGCCACGCCAGCCGCGGTTTCACCGGTAACCGCATCGTCGAAGGAACCCCACGGTCTTTGCGCCCGCGGGATCGCCGTCCCGCACCCGGTCACCACCACGCGTCGTTTGGGTTGCGTGCTCATGTGCCGCTACGCGGCCAATGATAGACCAGCGAACTCCCAGCCTGTCTGCCGTCGCAATGCGGGCTGAACTTGCGCTCCTACACGGGCGCCGTCATGATCACCGCTGAAATGCGAATCCTCAGCTACCACAGCATCAAGGAGGAACCACGGGCTCGCTACGTCACGGCCCGACGGGATCTGAGAGCTTTCCTGGATGATTGTGAGCGGAGAAACGACCCGATCATCTCGCTGTCGGAGATGGAGGGCCCAGGGGTCTTGCGCAGATCCTCGATCATGCTCACGTTCGACGACGGCTACCTTGACAACTACACGACGCTCTTCCCGATCCTCGAGGCACGCCGACTTCCGGCTGTGATCTTCCTGGTCGTCGGTCGGGTCGGCAGAAAGAACAACTGGGACGTCGGCGGCGAGCTCGCGGGAGAACCCCTGCTGAACTGGGAGCATATCGAGGAAATGTCGGACGCCGGGGTGCTCTTCGGAGCACACGGTATGACCCATGCAGATCTCTGTACAACCGATGAAACAGGTCTGGAATTCGAAGTGCGCGAGTCCAAGCGGGTGCTCGAGGACAGGCTTGGCAAAGCCGTGGAGGTGTTTGCCTACCCCTTCGGACGGGTCGACGAGAGGGTACTCTCCGCGGTTGAACATGCCGGCTACAGGTACGCCATGATCGCCGGATCCGGCAGGGTGAAGACCCGAAGCAATCTCCGCTTGGCAATTCCTCGGGTCGAGATCCGTGCCGATGAACCGTCGTGGAAGACCCAGGCCAAGATCCGGGGTTGGTGGAAACCAGAGGATCTCTATCACGCCGCGACTGGAATGGTCGGAAAGACCATTTCCACGAGGCTCGGGAGCAGGAGGGCCCGTCAGTGACGGTTCGCATCACGGTCCGAAGAAGTGAAACTCCGCGAGACGTCGACGGCATTCTGGACTTGTTTGAGGTGGTTTTTGGTCAGAGGATAGACCGCTCAGTCTGGGACTGGAAGCATCGGTTGCATCCAGCCGGAGAGTCCTTTTCCTTCGTGGCAGAGAACACCAGAGGTAAAGTAGTCGCTCATCACTCCTACATGCCGTGGAAGATGAGGGTTGCCGGGCGAGAGTTGATCGCCTGTCAGGGCGTCGATCTCATGGTCCACCCCGACCATCGCCGGCGAGGCCTGGCCAATGAGCTGGTCACGGCAGGCCGGCGAGAGATGATCGAGAGAGGCTGGCACTTCGTCTTTGGGTTTCCTGGCCATGAGTCGTATCGCATCCTCCTGCAGCGGCTGGGATCCAAAGACCTCATGAGTTTGCCGTATCTGTACCTGTCACATCGAAGGCTGATCGCCGCCGTGCGCAACGCTCGCGCGACAGAAACCACGGCACTCCGATTCGGAAAATCTGTCTCACTGGCACTACCGCGGGGGGTTCGGGTGAGAGAAATCCATGCATTCGACGAGACTGCGAATGCGCTGGATCAGCAGACCGGTGGGGAGAACGAGGTCATCACGGTGCGAGATTCGAAGTACCTCAACTGGCGTTTCTTCAGCCATCCAACCAGACGGTACACGGTGCTATCGATTGAGAATGAACATGAGCTTCAGGCCTACTGTGCGGTTCGAGGGTGCGAGATTTTAGATCTCCAGACGGTGGACGAACCCGAGGTCGCGCGGTGCCTGATCGCCCAGGTAGTCCGGCACATCCGTTTGCAGGGCCATGCCGTCGTCGGAGCTTCGTTCTCCCTCGGCAGCCCGGGCCATCAGCTCCTGAAAAAGTACGGGTTTGGGGACTCGAGATTCCACATCGAAACGCGACGCCTGCGTCGTCACCTGCCGCTGACACTCTTCGTGAATCCATCGTCACCGGCCCAGGACACCGTCAGCGATTCCCACAACTGGATCCTGAGCATGAGCGACACCGACTACTTGTAGCCCGGAGGTCCCGCAGTCAGCCAGGGTCGGGAACTTCGACATCCCGTTGGCTCGCGAGGACCGAGCCGGCAACGACGGCAGTCGCGCTCAACGACATCAGGACCCGGACGACGGTTCCCCAGGGCGCCATGAGAAACGGGCGGAGATAGAAGTTCATCGGGTAGATCAGGGCCACCACAAGGGCGAACGCCACTGCCATATCGAGGAAGAACGCCGCCAAGGCAGATCGCTCTCGCACAACGGACTGACCCTTGAACAGAACGAGCAGGGCAATCATCAAGAGACCGCCGAAGACGATCGACCACCTGATGACCTTTGGCCCGATATCGTGGATCAAACCGATCTCTGGAAGTCGGCCCAACCAGGGCAGAAAGGGCTCCGCCGAAAGGCCCAGAAGAATGGCCGCCAGGCCGAGAATCCACACCCCGTCCTGCCAGCGTTGGCTCACGCGGAAAGCTGCAACAATGAGGAGAGCTCCGGCCAATGCCGCCTTGGCTGCAGTCCACCTGGGATGAAGGCTGGCCTCGCCTGCAAACGTCACGGCCTCAATCCCATGTCCCACGAGACCTACGAGGATGAACGCCACGTCGAGGAGGATGAACGCTGCAATCACCGGGTGTCGCAGGAGCTCGCGCATCGCCCACCTCAGCTGAGAGAAGCTCCACTGACGCCGCACCCAGGTCACGACCAGCGCCTGAAAAACGGGAATGAAGAGCAATTGCACAAAGGTCACGTAGCGCAGATCGACGTGCCGGAAGACCGCAACCGCGATCACGGCCGTCACCACCACCAGGGGGATGGTCAGGCAGAGCCAAACGAGCAGAAATCGCCTCATGACCGTTCAGTCCAGTACATATGGTCCGGCGCGGCAGCTCGATGATCATCGCCGCCCCAAAGCTGGATTCCCCGCCGCCCGACCGCGGCTTCGGCCCGGCCGCGCATCGTGGCCAGGCGTCGAGTGAGGAGTCGGGCAAGATCGTCAACCTCGTTCACCCCCGAAGTCTCCAGTTCGGGCAGCGGATCGTCGACGGCGATGGTGACCCTCGAGAACGGAAGGGGGAGGTAGATCCTCGCCCACGTTTTGCGGAAGGTGATTTGACGGGCGGTCGCGGCGCCGACCGCGCGTACCGGGCTCCCGGTGTAGATGCCGCACAGGATGACCCCTCCCTTGGCCTGGCCGGCCGGACCCAGCGGCCCGTCAACAACGACGGCGGTCCGATGGTCAACTACCCGACTGTCTTCCGACGGATTCGCTGCATCGATGCGCAGGATCCGCCTTCCTCGATCGAGGTCGTTCCGCTGGACAGCCAGGCACATGCACTGGCCAATCGTGCGCCTGATGGTGCGCC
>CBDTWX010000273.1:0-7608 GCA_965364305.1 uncultured Thermoanaerobaculia bacterium | reverse complement strand
GGATCCCTCCCCCGCGCGGACGGGACAACCCGATTCTACACCCCCCCCCCCACACACAAATCAACAAGTGTGGAAGTGTGTACGTGGCACCCTTGAGGTTGTGATCAGTGGCACCCATGCATCACCCGATGACCGTCATCTCGGCAAGTGCTCGCTCGGTCTCGACGAGGTGTGGATGTTCGGGTGGCAGTGCTTTACGTTGAACCTCATAGGCGGTCGAGAGCATTCGCTTCGCCTCATCCGTCTCGCCGAGCTCGTCAAGGCATCCGGCCAACCACATTCGGGCGCGAGCACTCGCGGGGTGGTCACCACCGAAGGCGGAGTAAAAAACCCGTTCGGCCTCGCGCAGGAGAGGTTTCGCTTCGGATGCCCGACCAGTTTTCACCAGCAACCGCCCGAGCTCAACCTGGGGACCGGCCACCTTTGGGTGGTCGTTTCCGAAAAGCTGCCGCGCCATCTCTGCGGCCTCACGGTAGTATCTCTCGGCCTGTACGAAATCGCCTCGACCGTCGGACGCCGTGCCGAGGCCCGTCAGGGCGGTGACGGCATACCGGTTGCTGCTCCCGAGTGCCATTTCGGAGATCTCGAGGCTGCGGCGGCAGTGCGCCTCCGCGCGGTCGAAATCGCCGCCGAGAACCAGAACCCCAGCCAGGTTGTTGGCGACTATGGCCACCGCGAGGTGATCCGGCCCCAAGAGATTCTCGTACGACCGAAGCGCCTGTTCAAAGAACGGCACCGCCGCCTGAAAGTCGCCGCGATTCCTCAGAAACACAGCGAGGTCGTTGAGGCTTTTTGACACCAGGTGGTGTTCACTCCCGTACAGCTGCAGACGAAGATCCAGCGCTTCCCTCAGCAGCGGCTCCGCCTCTGAATACCGTCCGACCCGGGCAAGGAGATTGGCATGCGCGTTGACCGCATTCGCGATGCGAGGGTGGATGGGCCCATACGCCACCCGGAAGATCCGAACGCCGTCCCGGAGCATCGGTTCCGCCTCGTCGTAACGCCCGGAGGCGTGGAGCAGATCGCCGAGGTTGACCAAGCTCTCGGCCACATCTGGATGATCGCTACCCAGGGCCAGGCGGCGGATCGAGAGCGCTTCCCTGTGCAGAGATTCGGCTTCAGCCTCCCTGTCCTGCTCCTTGAGTGCGACCGCGAGATTGTTCAGGTTCGATGCGACATCGACATGGTCCGGCCCGAGAAGCCGTCGCCGAATCTCCAGGGTCGACCGAAGGAGCGACTCTGCGGCTTCGTAATCGCTCTGCTGGATCAAGACCGCCGCCAGGTGGTCCTGCATGTTCGCCAGGGCGAGCGTCTCGTCGGCGGAAGCCGCGCGTTCAATTTCAATGGCCTGGCGCAGCAGCGAGGCGGCCTCCTCCAGGTTGCCCAATTTGCCGTTCACGCTCCCCAGCACATCCAGCATTCGCGCCTTGACGATCGGATCGTGATCCATCTCGCTGATCTTCTGGGCGCCGCGCTCGAGCAGCTCCCTGGCCGTCGTCTCCTCCCCGAGCGCTTCGCTCGGGTTGCTCGCCGCGAAGAGGCCGAGGAGAAATTCGGTGAGGTGCTCGGCCCGGTCTTTCTCGACTCTCGTGCGGTCCCGCTCGAGCGCCATCTGGTTCTTTTGCCGGGCCATGGTCGTGCCGAAGGCCATGAGCCCGACGAAGACCAGCAAGGTGAAGGCGACACCGAGTCGATGCCGGCGGACGAAGCGTCCGGCACGGTAGCCCACACTTGCCGGGCGAGCATCGATGGGGAGGCCGTTGCGGTAGTTCTGGAGATCGTGGGCGAGGGCTTCAACGGAGCCGTACCGCGCCTCGGGCTCCTTGCGAAGCGCCTTCAACACGATGGTGTCGAGGTCTCCCCGGAGTTCCCTGCCGAGGTGGTGCGACCGGTCGTCGCCTCGATTCAACACTTCCAACGACGGTTTGGGCGGTTCATCGTGGCACACCAACCGTTCGATCTCGCTCGGGGACCGACCACCGAGATTGTAGGGACGGGACCCGGTGAGAAGCTCGAAGAGCAACAACCCGAGGGTATAGATGTCGGTTGCGGTGGTGATCTCGCGGCCCTGGAACTGCTCCGGGGCGGCGTACTCGGGTGTCATGGGAAGAAAGCCGGTTTTTGTGAGTGCCTCACCGTCGATTCCGGGCGGTTGATCGGGTGAATCGAGGAGCTTGGCGATTCCGAAGTCGAGAAGTTTTACCTGGCCCACATGATCGACCAGGATGTTCGACGGCTTCAGATCTCGGTGGACGATAAGCCTTTGATGGGCGTGTTGTACGGCCCGGCACACGTCGAGAAACAGCTCGAGGCGATCTTCAACCGAAAGATCTCGGGCGGCGCAGTGCTCGGTGATCGCGGCCCCGTCGACAAACTCGATGACGAGATATGGATGGCCCTGACCATCCACGCCCGCATCGAAGACCTGGGCGATATTGGGGTGAGACAGCGAACCCAGGACCCGACCCTCGGCGTGGAATCGGGGCTCGAGCTCCTCGCGCTTCCAACCGGTCGTGCTGAGGATCTTGACGGCGACTTTTCGATCGAACCTGCGGTCCGTCCGCTCGGCCAGAAAGACCCTGCTCATCCCCCCGCGCCCGATTTCTCGGAGGAGCCGATAGCTGCCGAGCTCGGCGCCTTCGACAAACCGGACGGCCGTCCCATCCTCTCCCCACACCGGAGCGACGAACGAGGCGGCATCCCGGTCGAGGACTGTGGGCGGGTTTTCGTCGGCCGACAGCAGCTCCTCGACTTCGGTCCTCAATCCTGCATCGCCACTGCATGCCAGATCCAGGTATTCCTGTCGCTCATCCGCGTCGAGGTCCATTGCCGCTTCGAAGATCTCTTCGATTCGTCGCCATCGTTCCGGCGTGATTCGAGAAGGAGTCGAACCCTTCACGCCGCACTCAGCTCCCGGGCCAGCCACGCACGAGCCTTTCGCCATTCGGTGTTCACGGTTCGCACGGAAACGCCGAGAACCTCAGCGATTTCGGGTTCGGTCATTCCGCCAAAAAACTTGAGCTCGACAACGCGGCCAGTGCGCGTGTTGAGGCGAGAGAGATCGGTCAGCGCCTCATCGATCGCGAGCAACGTCTCCCCCCTGTCATCGACGGGGATCTGACCTTCGTGGAGAGGGAGAGTTCGAGATGGACCGCCGCGCTTCCTGGCCGACTGCCGTCGGAATCGATCCACCAGAATCTGCCTCATGACCCGCGCCGAAAGTGCAAAAAAGTGCGCCCGGTCTGTGGTCGAGAGCCGATCTGCATCGCAGAGCTTAAGGTAGGCCTCGTGCACGAGCTCCGTGGTCTGAAGGGCGCCGCGCGGACCTCGCCGAAGCTGGCGATGGGCCAGCCCGTGGAGCTGGGCGTAGACCCGCTCGAACAGCGCGTCCTGTGCTTCGGAGTCGCCGCGCCGAATCCGGCGCAAGAGCTGCGTGGTCTCTGCCTGGTTCATGGCTATCTTCCCTACGTGAAAACACAACGGAGCGAAATGCCGCGTGATTCCGCAATCAAACGCACACTACGACCTTTTTTTCGGCTTTTTTCAACTCTCCAGCGCAGGGTTTTGCGTGATTCCCAATTGATTTGCGTTCTCAAGGGTAGGTGGCCAGACCTGACTGTCCACACCCCTAAGGAGGAGTCCGATGCATCCAGAAAAGAACGAGGAATATTGCGTTGTGGCACGAGCACGTACCGGGTTCCAACCCCACGACGTCACGAACCCGGAAACCGACGGTCCCAGTGAACCCGGAAGGCGGGTCGTCACGAGACGAATGACCGTGATCCTGGCTCTCTTGACCACACTGGTGGTTTCCGGACCAAGCGTCGCTGCGAACCCCAATACCTTTGTGCATACTGCGACGCCGGGGAACACCGTGAGCTTTGGAACGTATCTCGACAATCCACTCCTTGATGATCCGAATGTCGTCCCTATCGTTACCCAAAACTGGAACCCGGGTGGAGTTGGCGGCACCTATAACGATCATCCGATCGGAGTGTATTTCGATTATGGTTTTGAAGAGAAGTGGTTGATCGTCAATATCGATGAGTCACCCATGCCGATCGGCGCCTCATTCAACGTCCACGTCTTCAGCTACGGTCCGCGCTTCTTCGCTCACGAAGCGGTCGCCTCCAACACCTCGTCCTTCTTCACGACCTTGTCTCACCCGCTGCTCGACGAGAGTCCCGAGGCGATGGCTCACCTCACCCAATTTTACTCGGGCAACAACGACCACCATCCATACCTGTTGGCGTATGGGGACGACGCCACCTTGTTGCCGCCTGGCTGGCATATAGTCAACTCGAATGCTGCGACCATGCCGTCAGGGGGCCCTGGTCCTATTTTCTTCGTGGCCGTATTGGCCTCGAGTCCCAGCGCCTTCAGGCATGACGCCGACCTCACCAATATCGAGCTCAACTGGACGACAATTGACTCGCCACTGCTCAACGGTCACCCCGAGGCTATTGTCCTGGTCACCGCGGCCGAACCAGATGCGGCCACCGCGGAGGCCAATCCACACGAGATTGGAGTCTGGTACACAGGGACCAACTGGGCGATCTTCAACCAGGACGGGGCTCCGTTTCCCAATGGAGCGAGCTTCAACGTCTTCGTGGCGAATGGGCCGTATTTTTTGGACGGCTTCGAGTCCGGCGATCTCGCAGCCTGGTCGAGTTCCGTGCCATGAGATAGGTGCCACCCTAGATAGGTGCCACCCTAAGCATTCATAGCAGGGTTGCCACTGATCACAATCTAACAAAGGGCGCAGTGATTGGGATGGTGTTGTGAAGTTGTGATCAGTGGCACCCATGGTGGTGGCACGTATGCAGTGAATGCTAAGGGTGGCACCGTTCCGGATTCTCGAGAAAGAAGCGTTGAAACGAGCGAGGCTGAGAGACGAGTTTGCTCCCTTGCTGACGGTGTGGGGAATCGGGAAGGTCCTCGGCCTCACGGTGATGTACGAGGTCGGTGAAATCGCACGTTTTCAGAAAGTGGGAAATTTCGCTTCGTATTGTCGGCTGGTCAGATCAACCAGGCTGAGTGCCGGTAAACGCAAAGGATCCGGCAACGCACGAAACGGAAATCCCTACCTGTCGTGGGCGTTTTCAGAAGCGGCGCACTTCGCTGTGCGTTATCACCCAGAAGCCAAAAAGTGCTTTCAACGGAAGAGATCGAAGACCAACGGCATCATCGCCATCAGGACGGTGGCACACAAGCTCGCACGAGCGGCCTACTACGTGATGAGGGACCAGGTCGCGTTCGATCCGGGAAAGACCTTCGTGTAATCAGATGCGCCGGGGTAGGAGCCCGATAAGGTGCTGGAAAAACCACAAAAGGGTGAGTGGACCTGCCCCGGCGCACATCATCTGGCGATCAGACTGCGGGTCGACCGTGAGCCACGAGGTGATGGCGTCCCTATCGACAGCCCGAAGACAGTGACATCCCTTCTTTTTGGACTCGGTCGGCTGAGCTCGAGGACTTTCTGGGGCGCCGGATGGCGCCAGGGGCAGAGGAACTCGGCTAGAGATCCTCATCGCCTAGATCCTGATGGGTGGCTAGTGCGGTCTCAGACCGACACCTCAATCAACGAGAGTCCGGCCTCGCAGAGCGGATCGTCGGATGACTTTCATTTCGCCCTCACCGGAAATGGCTATGGAATCTGCGGAGAACTGCTTCGCACCTCACCGCAGCTTCCACAGCCACGACGACGGAATGAAATCAAAAAACTGTCTCCGGTTTACGCCGAACCACCGGGCCCGGCTCGGGGAAAGCGCTGCCCACTTGACACGCGCCTTCTAATGGGTGGCACCCATTGAGAAACCCCGTCAAGAAATGGTTCTATTGAGAACCGCAGGGGTGCCACGTACACATTTCCACACATGCCGGGCCGTGAACTTCGGCGCGAGATTGCTGCCTCGGGTTTGTCGGGTTGTCCCTTGAACCCGGGGTCTTCGCGTTCGAATGGGTGCCAGGTCCGCAGTTATGAGTTGATAACTACAGAAATGCGGACCTGGCACCCACTATTTCCCCAGACTCCGGAGTTGCGTTTTTTCCGGTCAATCTGCGTTTTCTAGAGTAGGTGACCAAACCTGATTGTCCAGACCCCCAAGGAGGAGCCCGATGCATCTAGGAAAGATATCAAGCCATCTCTTCGTGGCACGAGCAGGAATCGGTTTCCAAGCCCACGAATACGCCGACCGGAAACCCGAGCAACCCGTTGAACCTGGACAACGCGTCACCGTGCGACGCATGACAGTCATTCTGGTTCTCTTGATCGTTCTGGCGGAATCCGGGTCAAGCATCGCTTCAAGCCCTGCCGCCTTCGTCCATACGGCGTCGCCGGAGAACACCGTGAGCTTTGGCACGTATCTCGACAATCCTCTCCTAGATGATCCGAATGTCGTCCCTATCGTCACCCAAAATTGGAATCCGGGTGGAGTTGGCGGCACCTATAACGATCATCCAATCGCTGTGGGCTTCGATTCCGGTGCTTCGGAGCAGTGGGTAATTGTGAATCTCGATGCGGCATCCATGCCGCTCGGCGCCTCTTTCAACGTCCACGTTTTCAGCAATGGTCCATATTCCTTCGTTCACGAAGCGACCGCCTCCAACACCCGATCCCGCTACACGACCTTGTCTCATCCACTGCTCGACGATCGCCGCGATGCGATGGCTCTGGTCAACCAATATTACAATTACCCGGGGACCATCAACCACCATCCATACCTGTTGGTATATGGGAATGACGCCGTGGTGCCTAGTGCCTGGAATATTTTCAACTCGGATTTTGTGGACATGCCTTCAGGGGGCCCTGGTCCCTTCTTCCTCGTGGCCGTCATGGCCTCGAGCCCTAGCGCCTTCACGCATGAAGCCAATCCTACAAATACCTTCCTCAACTGGACCACAATCGACTCGCCACTGCTCAACGGTCACCCTGAGGCTATTGTCCTGGTCACCGCGGCTGAATCAGATGTGGCCACTGCGGTGTTCAATGCTCACGAGGTTGGAGTCTGGTATACAGGGACCCATTGGGCGATCTTCAACCAGGACGGGGCTCCCATGCCTCATGGGGCGAGTTTTAATGTCTTCGTGGCCAGTGCATCGGTCTTTGCCGACGGCTTCGAGTCAGGGAATGTGTCAGCCTGGTCGAGCTCCACGCCATGAAAACAGCGTTGGTGCCTCTATAAGCATGGGTGCCGGGTCCGCAGTTCCGCAGTTGTGAGTTCGATAACTACAGAACTACGGACCTGGCACCCATTTGGACTTCTCGCAGCGTTTCGACGGACTCGATCGCCTCGAAGTCGTCGTCGAAGACGAATTCAACCCGAGCGACGCGTCAGTAGACATGGTAGGAGGCTCCGGGAATGAACAAGCGAGGGTGTCGCGGCATGGGACTCCTCCCATGCGTTGACGGGACAATCTAATTCTCCACGGCCCTCCTGACAACGCAACAATGGTGCAATGGTGAACGTGGGGTCCTATATAAAAAAGACGAGCACGGGTATGGCTTTGGGTGCCAGCCGAAATGGCTGTACGTGGATCGCCGCCCGTGCTCGCAAGCCATACGCGTCGTCTGATAGGGACCTCGCCGAGATGGCTCATAGAGGCTCG
>CBDTWX010000272.1:0-7636 GCA_965364305.1 uncultured Thermoanaerobaculia bacterium | reverse complement strand
AGCTTCCGGGTCTTGATAAAGCCGCAGCGTTGCGGCCAGCGCCGACAGCGTCAGCTTGCCGACGCGCAAGGCTCGCATCATTGGGTGCTGGTAGATCTTCTCGACCAGTCGTTTGCGGCCCGCGATCATGTGATTCACAGGGCATCCGCCGGTGAAGCGGCGCAGCAGTGCCCGGGACGAAATCAGGCTGTGTATTTTTGTGGGTGTTTACGGCCGTGAACGAGTCGTGGCGTTGCTGAAGGTGACGGGTGTCGCACCTTACTGCGTCGGATCGTCGTGACCCACCAGCTCGAACGACCAGAGCGGCCACGTCCGGCCCGAAGACCCTTGGACCTCGGCCACCCTCCAGTGGTAGCACCGTCCAACCTTCAGGCCGTTGCGCACCAAAGCGGGCACCTCAAAGACCAGAGAGCCGCTTTCCTCGCTCCGCCAGATAGGCGCCAGATCGGAGTCAAAAAGGGTTGTCACGTAGCGCGAGCCAGGATCGGGGGGCACAAGCACCGAGAGTGTTTGCGGCGGCTCATGGAGCTTTTCCCCATCGCGGGGCGAGAGCTCCACTGTTGGTTGAGATGCGTCTGGCCCGCGCAACACCTCCGGCCGAGGTGCGACACCCCTCCTCTGCGTCTCCCACACAATTCCGGTCGCAACGGCGAGCAGCGCCACCGCGGCGAACGCAAGCAAGCGCCGCTTTTCGAATGGCACGATTCGACGCCGGATCTTCTCTCCCGCGGCTTCTCGTGCCCAGCCATTGAGCGAGCGCACAACCTGGACGGCCTCAGCACAGTCGGAGCATGAGATCAGGTGGTCGATAACCTTGTCGCGTTCGTCCGACTCGAGCTCACCCCTTGCCGCGCGTTGCACAACCTCGTCGCTGAGGCAGGCTCCACCTGCACGGGCGCCTCGGCGCGAGGCCAGGCCAAGCTGCTCCTTACCCAGCTTCATACTCAACTCCCTTACGAGCCAGGCATGCCCGCAGATCCGCCAAACCCCGATAGACGAGATTCCGGGCCTTGGACTCGCTCCATCCGGCCAGATCGCCGATCTCGGCGGAGGTGAAACCCTGCAGATGAAGGCCGACGGCTCGCCGACGATTGGGGACGAGCTCGCCAAGGCATCTTTCGGCGTGGTCGAGGGCCTGGTTTGCGGCCGCGTCCTCCTCGGGAGTGGGCTGTCTGGTCGGGCTCATGGCTATCTTACCTGCCACCGTTGGCCAATCGTCTCCTACCGTTCCCAACGACTCCTCGCGCCGTGCTCTGACCTGGCGAAGAGCGTCCAGGGTTGCGTTCACTGCAACCCTGTAGAGATAGGACGAAGGATTGCGGATTTTCCTCCCACTGGTGAGCGCGTTCCAGACCTTGATGCGTGCCGCCTGCTCGATATCGTCGATGTCGAGGTTGGTCCCGCTTGGCAGCGTCCTGAAGATGGCTTTTCGTAACAGAGCGCCGTAGCGTTCAATGAGCTCCGACAAACGTCCTTCACAGCGCTCAGTCACGAACGCGTCGCCCGTTCAGCTTCACCATGACCACAACCAGACCCGCCACAATCAGCAAACCGAAACCCACGAGGAGACGAGGCACATTCGCTGATGGCGCTGGCTCAAACGCGAGCAAACCGTCGCCGTGAAGGCTCAGACTGGCCCAGACGCGTGGAGACTCGCCTCTTCGAATGGCCTCGCGCTGGGCAGTGGCCAGCGCATCAGCAGCACAGGCACCGCGGCCGAGCTGTTCATAAAAGGAGAGCATCAGTTCGTGCGCATCGCGGTCGCCAACTGGCCACAAGTTACCAATGACCGTCCGCGCCCCCGACTCATGAAAACCGGTTACGAGTCCCAGCACCCCACGACCTTGAAGGATCACCCCGGAGGCGCTTCGGCATGCGTTGACGATGACCAATCGCGAGCGATGGTCGAGGGCGAGAATGTCCGAGATTGTGAGGCGACCGTCTTCAGCTTCACCGGCCGGTGCGAGCCACACCGCAGTGTTTTGAGGGTTGTCGCCGTCGACGATGGCATGGGTGGCAAGGTGCAGGATCGGATAACCATCCTGCAGGGCGGTTGTCAACGAAGCTTGGCTGGCCCGGTCATCCGAAAACCACACGCTGTTGTTCCCCACCAACCGGCACACCTTTTTGACCTCAGCCCGGGAGTACGGGAGTGCCTCCAACTGCTGGTCTTCGCCGAGATCGTTCTCTGCCCTCGGCGACTCCTGGCCCTCAGCCAGGGATGGGTTGGCAAAAGCCACCACAGCAGCCGCCACTACGGGCGCTGGGTTTTCCCGCCACTGCAACCATGAAAGCAGCGAAGGTACGGTCTCGGTGGGGCAGGACTCCACGAGATACTGACCGTCGCTGGAACGGAGCGCTGCAAAAGGAACGCGGTGGAGATCTCCGTCGGCGACCACAACCATTCGCGATGGAGTCTCATCCAGCTCATCGAGCACGGGATCGATGACAAGCGTCGAGAGACGAGAGAGCGCCCGCTCCGCCGACACGTCGTCCTTTCCGATCAGCTCTGCAACGAGGTCAACAGCCTCGGTGATGGCGGAAAGGTCCGGAAGCGGAACCACCGCGGAGTGCTCTCTGCTGATGACAACCGCCCAGCCATTTCCCCTCGTCGTCAGCTGATAGCACACCACAGCTTCCTGCGCTACCAGCGCGTCCCTCAGCCGCTTCATCGGGACCCGCACGACCGGTTCCGGCAGCTCCACGCCCCGCGCTCCGGCCCGTGTCATTAGCTCTCCTCGGCTGTGGCCACGAAGGCGCTCCATGACGGCAAGCGCCTCTTCGAGGTCGGCCTCGCGAGGTGACGATTCGTCGCTGCGATGGATGAGTCTTTCGAAGAGGTCGTAGTACGCAAACGACCAGCGCGACGCAACTCGGGCCGCCGTCTCCTGGGTGATCTGTTGGCGGTAAAGGTTCTCGATCTCGTCAATTGCTCGGCGCCAGCTGGCCACTGCCTGCTCCTGATCCCGCGTCTCCTCAAACGTGGTGGCAAGCACCAGCAATCCCCTGACGAGAGCGTCAGCGTTACCTACCTCCTGCGCCAGCACCACCGCCTGCCGGGCGCTGGCCCGTGCCGCAGGCCAGTGCGACGAGTCGCTTCGAGCATCGTGCTGTGCAAGGCCCCGCAAGGCGGCCATCTCCATCATTCGATTCTCGGCCCTACGGGCGGCCGCCAGCGCCTTGACGATCTGCGCCCTTCGTCCGGAATCGCCGTCGAAAGGCTGTCCCATGGACATTCTTGCGTTCGCCTCCAGCAAGGCGTCTCCGCTCTTCAGTGCAGCATCCAGCGCATCGGCGTGCAGGTCCTGCAGATACTCAATGCTGACCGTGCCGCCACGGATGCGGGCGGTGACCAACAGCATGTTGTAGGCCGAGGCCGCGGCGTCATGCACGTCGCCGAAATCCCGCGCCAGCTCGAGACACTTGCGATAGAAATCTGACGATGCTCGATAGCGTCCGGTGGCCCATGCCACAAATGCCTTGGCTTCAAACGTGCGGTACCTCACGGCATAGGAGCTGTCCGACGTGAGCCTCAGCTCGAGACGGTCGAGCAGCTGCGACGCCTGGTCGAACTCCTCCCTGGCGACGAGGTGCCAGCTGTGCGTCAGCTCAACCTGACCCACGAGCTCCTCGTCCCCCGAAGCCTCCGCCACCTCGTACGCCCGTTTGAGCATCGGCTCGGCCTCGGCAATCTGTCGCCTGCGATTGAGCTCGGCTATGGCTGAAACAAGGGCGAGGCACTCCCCCTCAAGGTGGCCGATCTCCGCAAACCCGCGCGCCGCCAGCTCGAAGGTCGACCCCGCTTCCACACGGCCCTGGTCGGAAAGCACCGAACCGAGAAAGAGCAACGCTCGAGGGTTCCCCGGGGTCTCGCGCAGAAGCTGTCGAAGCGCCTCCTCCGACGCTTTGGAATCGCCCGAGCGGCGCGCCGCTGTCCAGAAGCATCGATACGAATCCAAATCCTCCGGGCTGAGGCTCACCAGCTGCCGACACTCATCAATAATCACTGCCTCTTGCTCAGCAGACAGGAGGGATGCCACGAGTAGTATGCCGAGTCCGACCACGAGGGTTTGCCCGCACGGGGTGCCGATTCTCATTTGACTGTGCTCGTTGGGATTGTAGCAGCACAGCGAGGGCCTTTTGGGCCGTAAGAGGTCTCTTGGGTGCCCTCGCGACCGGAGACTTCAACGAGGACGGATTTGTGGATCTGGCCGTGGGCGTGCCCTCTGAGGACATGGATGACGCTGTCCAGGCCGGTGTGGTTCAGGTGCTCTTCGGCTCGGTGGACGGCGTCACGAGTACCGGTGCCCAGCCCTGGCACCAGAACAGCGATGGCATCGACGGTGCCGCGGAGGACAACGACTTTTTCGGCACTGCTCTCGCCGCGATCCCCGCAGGGGCCCGGATCTTCACCAACGGCTTCGAGTCCGGCGACACGTCGCGGTGGTCGGGAACGGCGCCGTGAGATCGGGCCGCTCGGCTCGAACATCGCCGAGTGGCGCGGACTCCGACACGCCTGCATCTTCGAGACGGTCTGAGAGCCAGAGGAAACGCCACAAGTAGGAGTGCCCCCGGGAGATCGATGTAGGGACAGGGGTGCGTGCCCATCGAAAACGTGATTTCGCGAGGGTTCGCCCGTGGTGGAGAAGCCGCGGGTGGTGGTTGATGGGGTTGTCCGACGTGGCCACCCAGCCAATGTCGGGGAGGTGCCGTCGATCGTCGGCGTGACCGAGCGATAGCACACTTGTCCTTTGCCGGCGTACTCGCGGCGGGTGCGGAAATGGACTACACTGTCCCCAAACTCAGGAGGAAGGCGATGCACGCCCATGCTTGTGCTGGTTTCGTGCCAGGCGCCCGGATGGCGGCGGTTTTCGTTGCCGTTTCTGTTGTTGGCCTGGTGACCACTGTTCACGCCGCGGACGCCGATCTCGATCCATCATGGGGGAACAGTGGCATGCAGGAATTTGCCGTGGCCGATTACAGTGCCGGCTTTGCCGTCGCGGTGCAACCGGATGGAAAAATCGTCGTCGCCGGCTCCACCCACCGCTACGACCCCGACTTCGTCGTGACGCGGCTCACCAGCGAGGGTGAACTGGACACAAGCTTCGGTCAATTTGGGAACGCATGGTTCGACTTCGGTCACGGTTGGGACGAAGCCCACGACGTCTTGATCCAACCCGACGGAAAGATCGTCCTCGCCGGAGGGGCACAGGGGCTAACGGGGCAGATGTTCGGCGTGGTGCGGTTCAATTCCGACGGATCATTGGACGACTACGGTTTCGCCTATGTCTCCGGGCACAGTGCGGAAGCCTATGGCGCCGCGCTCCAGTCCGACGGTAAGATCGTCCTTGTCGGCTACGTCTCGGATGAAGTCGCTCCCTGGGACTTTGCAGTGGCCCGATTTACCGCCGACTTGGCCCTGGACACTTCCTTTGCCAGCAGCGGCTTCTTCACCTGGACCTCGGATCTCTTGGCCGACGACTGTGCCTACGACGTTGCCATCGCAGGCGATGGCCGTATCGTCGCTGCCGGCAGTGGAGTGGTCTCGGGGAAGGGGCAGATGGTCGTGAAGTGGTTGAATTCGACCGGCGGCATCAGTGCTTCCGGCGCGTCCAGCTTTCCGGATTCGGCCTTCGGCTGGGGTCTGGCCCTTCAGTCCGACGATAAGCCAGTCGTCGTGGGTAACACCGGCGCAAACATGGCGATCGCCCGCTTTCTCACCAACGGTCAGCTCGACACGAGCTTCAACACCGATGGGATGGCCGTATTGTCGTATTCCGATAGCGTTGCCAAGGATGTGTTTGTTCAAGAGGACGGCAAGATCGTCCTTGGCGGGTACATCACTCAGTCTGGGTGGAGCAAGTTCATCGTCGTGCGACACCTGGAGGACAACGGCCTGGACCACAGCTTCAACGCGAACCCCCCGCTCTACATGTTGCCACACACGATCTACCAGATAGACCCCGACGAGGATGCCTACGCCTTTGGCATGGCGCTCCAGCCCGATGGCAAGATCCTCGTCACCGGGTACACCGGCTCCGGTGAAGACCAGAACACTGTGGTCACGCGACATCTGGGAGACGAGACGCTGGTCTTTGCCGACGCATTCGAATGGGGCTCGACAGCGTGGTGGAGCACCACAAAACCCTGAAACCGCGCAAGGGGAATCTTCCCGGACTTTCTTGGTCACCCGCTCCCTGATTTCGTGGTTTCAGAGGTCGTTTGCCTGTTGGCCCCCGATGTGTGCGACTGACCGAGTTGCCACGGCGGCTGCCAGCTTCAACCCGAAAGCACCCCACCCAACCGCCGGCAACCCTCGTCGATGGCCGCGTCGTTGGCAAAAGTGAAACAGAAGCGGGCGAATGCGTCGCCCGCAGGGACCTCTCCGATCTGTTCCTCGCCGTCCGGGTAGAAGGCGCCACCCGGGACAGATGCGACCCCGGCTTCGACCGCGCGATCGAAGAGCGAGCGGCTGTCGCCGCGAGTGAGCTGGAGCCAGAAAAAGAATAAAGGTGCCACATACGGGGGTATTGATGTTTTGGTTTGACAGCCAGAGCCTGAATGTGGGCGGCGAGTTTTGGATCGAGAACCAAAGATGCTGCTGGCGCCGACGCATTTCTGAGTCGGCAAATGAATTTCCACGTGCCCGGGCCCTTCGGGCTCGTCCTCGCCCGTGCTCGGGAATGCGTGGATATCTCGGTCAGCTGGTGGTTGTGTTATCGGGAGAGGTCGACGAAGAAAAGTAACATTCCACAGCCTATTCGGAGCGTTAACTTGCCATGATTCAGGTTCTACCTTCGATTGCTCGGTTGCTGAACACGAGTCGTATCAGGATGTGAACCGGAACATCAATACCCCCGTACCTGGCACGTTTAATGACGGTTTGCCTTGCACTTCGGTGGAGGGTGTCTCGATGAGGTAGGAGATCATTGACATCTGTTGTGTGTGGGCAGCGATTCTCGAGCCAGCCGTCGCAGCGGATGATGATAGGTGCCGCCCATTATCATCGGCCCCCATCTAGGGCGTAGTTGCTGACCACCCCCGGGTGTCGCCGAACTCGAAACCGTCGGCGAAAAACGGTTCCCAGTCCTCAGGCTGATGCTCCACGGCGCCGCAGTCGCAGCTGCCGTCGGAGCGTGGCAGGCCACGCTGATCCACCGGCGAGCAGAAGGTGTCGTCCCCGGCGTCGATCACCGGGCTGCCGTCAAGCGGCAGGACGGTCAAGGTGGCTCCTCCGTAGTCGGCGAGCGCGCCGAGCATCGGTTCGGGCACTCCGGGTTGGTCCGTCGGATGAGTAAGACCGCACAAGTTCAAAGGGCTCTCGAGGTTGCCACCAAAGGACAGGACGGTGCCGGACGTTGTCGGATCGCAGCGGTCGGAAATGACGGTGTTGTAGAGGCCGATCTCTCCGTTGTTGTGCACCTCAAAACCCAGCACGGCCGAGTTCTCGGCGATTGTCACGGCGGCGGTTGCGACGATCCCAAATCCGTCGATATAGATGGCGCCTCCGGTGGCGGTTGAGGAGTTGCCGTAGATCGTACTGTTCCCGAGGTCGACTCTGTCGGCAAAGTCATAGACGACGGAATCGACAAACAGCCCACCACCCCCCTGGTCCGGGTCCTCGAGGCGGAAAGTC
>CBDTWX010000271.1:0-7647 GCA_965364305.1 uncultured Thermoanaerobaculia bacterium | reverse complement strand
GCTGGATCCGCCCACCCACCCGCGGAGGAACCGCAGATCACGCAGATTGACGCAGATAAAGAGGCACAGGGGTCACGGGCGGCAGGTTAGCCGCCACGACGGCATCCAATCCGGGTGTAGGGCGGGGATGTATCCCGCCAATTCCTGACATCGGCGGGAACCGTGTGATCGCTTTCGCTATCGGATTCGCTATCGCTATCGACATGCTTCAGTGCAATCCGCCTACTCGATACCGATACCGATCCCGATAGCGTTACCGATTGCGATTCAGCATCGAGCTCTCAGCATCTGGCCATCGGGCGCGGAGACGGAGACGGGCACGAAGACGGGTAATAATGGGAACATATGAAACGCCTCCTGAACATCCTCTTCTGGTCGGTGATCGCGGCCGCCTTCATCGGTCCCGGGACGGTGACCACCGCTGCGCGCGCCGGCAGCGACTTCCGGTTTGCGCTGGCTTGGGCGCTGCTCTTCTCGGTGGTCGCCTGTCTCGTGCTTCAGGAAGCGTCGGGTCGCATCACGGTGCTCACCGGCAAGGAGCTCGGCGAGGCGATCAGGATGCGGTTCGGGGAGTTCCATGTGGTTCGGTGGATTCCGGCCCTGGTGGCGGCCGGACTCGTCCTCGGCTGCGCCGCCTACGAGGCCGGAAACCTTCTCGGTGGCGTGGCGGGTATGCGGCTCATCGTGGATGTCTCGCCGGGGTTGCTGACGGTCATTGCGGGCGGGCTTGCGGCGCTGCTCCTCGCTACCGGCAACACGCAATGGATCGCCCGGATCTTGGGTGGGCTGGTGGCTTTCATGGGGTTCGCCTTCGTCCTGACCGCCGTCCGCCTGGGGCCTGATCTCATCGAGCTTCTCGGCGGTCTCGTGATACCGAGAATTCCGGCCCAGTCGACCGTTCTCGTGCTCGGCCTCGTCGGCACCACGGTAGTGCCCTACAACCTGTTTTTGGGTTCGGCGCTGGCGCGCGGCTGCAAGCTCGGGGAGATGCGGTGGGGCCTGTCGGTGGCGATTGTCGGCGGAGGAGTGATCTCACTGGGCGTACTGATCGTCGGCAGCGCCCTCGGTGGGGGTCTCGAGTACGACCGGTTGGCGGCGATTCTCGACCAACGGTTGGGCGGCGGAGCGGGCGCTGCTCTCGCGCTGGGACTCTTTGCGGCCGGTTTCACCTCGGCGATCACCGCCCCCCTGGCGGCGGCGCTGGCCGCGCGCTCGCTCCTGGGCAGTGAAGGCGACGAACGGTGGTCCTCGCGCTCGTCCCGATTTCGCGCCGTGTGGCTGGGTGTCCTGCTCGCCGGTATGGCATTTGGTGTCGCCGATGTGCGGCCGATCCCGGTGATCATACTGGCGCAAGCCTTTAACGGGCTGCTGCTGCCGTTGGTGGCGGTCTTTCTGTGGATGACGATGAATGACCGGGAGCTTCTCGGTGACGAGGGCGTCAACTCCGTCGTTCAAAACGTCGTGATGGGTGTGGTCGTGATCGTGTGCATCGCGCTCGGGTTGCGGGGCCTGATCGCAGCTGTGGCGAGCGCATGGAAATTCCTTGGAGGGGGATGAGATGAGGATTCGGGTGTTTGCGACCGGGCTCGTGTTGTGTCTTTACCCAGTGATCGCGGTAGGCGGCGACGAGAAGGGGGCAGAAGGCGCGATCGACCGCGTGCTGAGCACGTTCCACCAGGCGGCCTCCGATGCCGACGGCGAGGTCTATTTCAGCCTGTTTGCCGAGGATGCGATCTTCATGGGCACCGACGCCACCGAGCGCTGGTCGGTCGAAGAGTTCAAGGCCTTCGCCGAGCCGTACTTCTCGGAGGGCCGCGGCTGGACCTACTCGAAGACCGACCGCCATATCTCTATCGCCGCCGACGGTCGGACCGCCTGGTTCGACGAGATGCTGTGGAACGACACCTACGGCACCTGTCGAGGCTCGGGAGTCCTGATCCTGGTCGACGGGGAGTGGCGATTCATCCAGTACAACCTGTCGATCCCGATGCCGAACGACCTGACCCGCGAGTTCACCGCCAGGATCAAGGAGTTCGACGGGCTGCCGAAGACGGAGGGAGAAGGCCACTGAGAGCCCAGGGGTGGGCCAAGGCCCACCCTAAATTTGGTATAAGGTGTTTGTAGCCCACCAACTTTCAGGCTCGGATACTCGGTGCACTGGGCAGGACCTTTAAAAATGGGTGGGATATCTCCCGCCCCGACACTCGATTTGGATGTTGCAGGGGCGGAATTCATGCCGCCCTCCGTGCCCCTGTCCATCTGCGTCAATCTGCGTGATCTGCGGTTTCTGCCTCGGGCGGGTGGGCGGATCGAGTATCGAGCATCCAGTATCGAGCAACTGATTCGGACTCGGACGCGGACTCGGACGCGGGCCTACGACGGCTTGTGCGCCTGATCTAGGAAGGCCAGGCACCGTTCGTACTGCGTCTCGTCGAGGGTCTCCTTGAATCGATCGCACTGCTCGAGGAACTCGTTGCGGAGCTCGTCGATCATCGCCCCGTTTCCAGTCTCCGCAGCCCATGTGGTGAGGGCCGTATCCACCTGTTTGAGGTAGGCGTGGTTCCTGCCTGCGAAAGCGTCTTCAGAAGAGGCGAGCTCGTCGATCAGAGCACGTGATGCGTTTTCGATGGTGTCGGCGTCTGTTGGCGCCAGCTGGATCAACTTCAGCACGTAGGCTGTTCCCCATTTGACCCGGGCCGATCCCTGGTTCGCACGCTCGAACGCCAGACGGTGCCACTCCAACGCGGTCTCCGGGCTGTCTGCGCTGAGATCGCCGAGGAGGGAGTAGAAATAGTGAGGCGCCGCCGTCTCGTTCATGTGCTCATCGAGCAGGGCGGCCGCTTCCTCCCCGAGGCCCGACATTGTGTGGAGCCAGACCAGCATGTTGAGGGTGGACTGGAACTCGTCGGGGTCCGACGAACCTGCGAGGATCGGCTCGACGCGGGCCCGGACCTTTTTCGCAAGAGAGGGGGGAATGGGCCCATCGCCGTTTCTGGTCTGCAGTGCGTGGAGCTCGAACTCGGGTACGAACGCCATCAGCTGCTCGGTGGCCGAGTACTCGGGGTGGTTCTGGATCTCCTTCGCCACCGCCAGCCAGGCTTCCACCAGCTGGTCTCGGCGGGTGGACGGCACGGGCTCAAGCACCTCGATGGTGCGCCGCGATTGCAGGGTGAGGAAGATCTTGTTGTCGGGCCACAGCTCTCGAGTTTCGAGGAGTGCCACGAGGCCTTCCCGCAACGAGGCCCTTTGCTGCTCGTCGAGGGTCGGCAACGCGCCGGAATCCGGGTCCGGGGTTGCAGTCCAGACCGATGGCGTGGTCCGTTCGAGGGTCAGAGCCATGAATCTGGCGCGGAGGCGCTCCGACAGATCTGTCCGTTCGGAGTAAATTCGCCAGAAGGCCGCGAGGGCCTCGCTGTCGGAGATCGTCGTGCTCGGATCCTGAACCCACGCGTTGTAAGCGAGCAGCTCGAGATCGAGCTGAGCAAGATCCTGTGTTTCGCCGTCCACGACCTCGGCGAGGATATCGCGCACGGGACGGAACTCCGAGATGGCGGATTGGAGGAGTGCGCCGTACTGCTCGGCGGTGACGTCGCTGGGCATCCTGAAAAGCTCGACCCCAGTGGGGCTGAAGAGAATGACGGAGGGATAACCCGTGATCGCGTAGCGCTCCGCCCACAGCTGGGCGCGTTCGGTGTCTCCGTCGAGATACACCGGCACGAAGCTCTGGATCGCCTCGAGAAACTGCGGATGGGTGAAGACGTTCTTCTTGAGGTTGTGGCATGGGGGACACCACTCGGCCCCCCAGTAAAGGAAGACGGGTCGACCAGCGGATCTGGCGGAGGCAAAGGCCTCATCGACCTCGCCTTCGAACCACTCGATGTGCGCCGAGCCCGCTTGCTCGTTTCGGGTCGATGATGGCGTGTCCGAGCAGGCGGTGAGAACCAGACCGAGACAGAGAGCGACCGGGATCAGGTTTTTCATACGTCGAGCTCCTGTGGTTGGTGTGTGCGTCGAATCGGCAGGTGGCCGTCGAGGATGGAGACCGGCCCGGGGAGCGTCTCCCCGTGGCGGGCCGGTCTCCTGGGCCTCGAACGATTTTCAGTGTCCGCTAGAAGTCAAACTTGGCTCCAAGTTGGAAGGTCCTTGAAACGTCGAACGCGGTAGGTGTGCCGTGACCCACCTCGCCGGTGGATACCGCCGTCACGTTTTCGTGGTTGGTAAGGTTGAATGCCTCGAGGACGAGCGTCAGCCGTGTGGAGGAAATGTCGACCCCCCACTGGAAGGTCATGTCGAGCGACTGCTGGTCCGGCATACGCTGGCTGTTTCGACCGCCGATGTAGATGGGCTCGTTGTCGACGTTCGTCCCCTCGATGGAGTACGGCCTACCCGAGTAATAACGGTACGTGCCGGAGATCAGGAAGCCCAGCGGGAGGTTCCATGTTCCCGATACCTTGAAAAGATGGGTCCGGTCCGAGTCCTCGAGCGAGCTTTCGGGTGGAATCTGGGTGGGACCGTAGAAGGTGCCGAGAAAACTCCCCATGCCGCGGGACTCCGACCAGGTATAGCTCGCCAGCGCCTGCCAGTTCTTCGAAAAGGCCTTCGAGAACGTCAGATCGAGGCCCTGGTAAGAGCCCTTGCCGTTGGCCTCGAACTCGTACCAGTCGGCGACCCCTTCTGCGGTGTAATACGTCAGGAGCTGGTTCTCGAGCTTTTTGTCGGTGTAGCTGGCGCCGATTCTGTAGTCCTTACCGAGCAGGCGTTCGATGCCCACCGACCAAACGTCGGCGTAGGGGGTCGGGTTGTCGCCAAGGATCCGGTAGGAGAATGAGCCAACCGGAATTCCGTCGCCGTCAGCGAGAGGGCCCTGGGGGCTCGGGACGATGCTGTACCGTCCGCCGGGCTGTGATCCCCACTCGAGATAGCGGTCGTACACCCGTTCGATGAAACGGCCGGCGTTGGCATAGATCTTGGTCTTCGCGTCACCGGTGACGTCCCAGGAGAAACCGAGACGGGGGGAGAAATCAGTGTTGCCGAGAATCTCCTGGTACTCCACACGCCCACCGAAGTCCAGCACGAGCTGGTTCGACGCGCGCCAGCTGTCCTGGGCGTAGAGGGCCCCCTCGAAACCGCTATCCTCATAAAGCACGTCGTCGAAGGTGTAGTGGAACGCGGCGTCCCAACCGGTCTCTCGAAAATCAAAGCGGGTCGGACCAATGGTCTGATCGAACCCGGAAGAGAGGTGACCCAGGTCGACTCCGAAACGCACGTTGTGCGGGCCGACGTACCAGGTCAGTGTTTCCTGGAGCCGGAAGCGGTCGATATCGCGTTGCGAATCGCTGGTGTAGCGCCCGGTAGTGAACGTGCCGGAGGGCGTGAACCGGTAGACCGTCACGTGGGCGTCGGGATCCGCCCGCAAACGCTCCTGGGCCGCGCCGAGATACGAGAATTGCGACTCGAGGAAGAGGTTGTCCGAGAACACGTGGCTCTGTTGGACCGACAGCATGAACCGGTCGTCGGTCTCGTCGGCCTGGAACTCCGGCGCCTCGAACTGGGTCGAGAGGACGATGTTTTTCGTGTCGTCCACATTGAATGCCCCGAAGATGGTCCACTGGTTACTTTCGTTCTGCATCCAGTTGAGCTTGAAGCTCCCGAGATAGGTGTCGGTGTCGACGGTGGACTCGGAGTAGATGCCGCCGACCTCTGACCTGCGATACTCGAGTGTCGCGAAGTAGTGGAGCTTGTCCTCGGTGATCTTGCCTCCGATCGCGCTTTCGAAGAAGTGGCGGGTGTCGGGGGCCTTGTCGTGAACCTGCCCCGGATACTCGCCCGGCGGTTCCGAGACGAAGCTGTCGTCACGGTAGAAGTACCCGAGATGGCCCACGAAGTCGTTGCTGCCGCTTCTGGTGGTGACGTTGACCACGCCACCCGAGAACTCGCCGTACCGCGCCTCGAATCCGTTGGGTACCAGCTCGAAGCGGTCGATGGCACTCTGGCTGAAGGTGATCGCCACCCCCGAGTTGTAGGGATCGACGTTGCTGGCGCCGTCGATGCGGAATCCAGTGGCCGTGCTCCTCGATCCCTGGACCATGCCATCCTTGACGCCCGGCAAGAGGTTGACGATCTCCTCGAAGTTCCGGTTGCGGAGCGGAATCTCCTGAATGAACTGGGCCGACAACGAGTCCTTGGTGGTCGGGATCGACGTGTCGATCTGTGGAGGAGCGGCGGTCACGGTGACCTCGCCGGCAAACTCCTCACCTCTGAGAACGAGTTCTGCACTGTAGGTGGACCCGAAGGTGACGTTGATGTTGTCCAGCCCGGTCGGCGCGAATCCCGGAAGATCTGCGCGCAGCATGTAGACGTCGGCGGGCACCAGCCCGAATCGGTACTGACCAGCCGCGTTAGTGATTCCGTTGAGCGTGATGGCGTCGCTCGTCAAGGCGAGGGAGACGCCGGGCAGCGCCTGGCCCTGTTCGTCGGCGACCGAGACGGCCACCGCTCCGGTGATATCACCCTGGGCATGGATGGGGCCGGTCGGTGCGACGAACAGAACTCCGACCATCAACATGAGCGTGCCGCCGTGAACGATTCTGCCTTTCGTGTTCATTTCAGACTCCTTCCCCTTCGTTGGAGCGATTGCATCGCTCAATAGGGCCATTCGGCCTCCGGATCGTAATCGAGCACTTTGACGGTCGGCAGGGCCTCCCGGTCGATGATGTGTCCATTCTTGATGACGAGGTCGATCTTTCTCACGTTGGCGATGTCGGCCAACGGGTCCGCATCGAGCACCAGCAGGTCGGCCTGCTTGCCGATCTCGATGGTGCCGACGTGGTCCCCGAGACCGTAGGCTTCAGCGCCGTTTCGGGTCGCGGCCACGAGAATGTCGTGAGGAGACTCGCCGCAGTCCTGAAGATCCTCGAGCCGCTCGAAGTGGGCCCTCCCCAGCCTTCCCCAGGCGACCGGTCCGAGATCCGCTGCTTCAGGTCCTTGATCAGTGGCGAGGGTGTACTTGACGCCGCCGTCGATCCAGACCCGCAACCCCTCGACCCGGAGGTCGAGCGGCATGACGGCCATGTAGGGGGCGCGGCTCATCATGACCTGGTTGAGATGGGGTTGGTCGAGGTGCGCTGCGGCATCCCAGTTCTCGTAGATCTCGGTCTTGTTCTTCGATGGAATGGACATGAGTCCGCAATAGATCCCGTCGCGTGCGATGACGGATATCGAGTCTTGGATCGATTTCTTCTGTGCCTCGGTGGCGGCGAACCACGGCGGGCTCATGACGTTTGGATGCTGCAGCATCTCCGGATCCAGCTCCACCGCCACCCGCAGGCTTTCGACGGTAAAGGTGTGGGTCTGGAACGGGATGCCGGCCTTCCGCACCTCTTCCCGCATGGCCCTCATCGCAGCCTCGGAGAAGATCAGGGGCTCGACCGGGGAGATTCCGTGGCCCGCGACGGCCAGCTTGACGAAGTCCACTCCCTTGGCCACATAGGCCTTCATCGCCTCGCCGGCCTCCTCGGGAGTCATGGCCAGAAGCTCGGGCCCGGCACCGGCCTCCCAGAGATCGTTGATCCGTTTCTGGATTGCCGGGTGGACCCAGCCGCCGTAGCGCATGTCGGGGCCCCGGATGTCCCAGCTGCCCATGAAGTA
>CBDTWX010000270.1:0-7653 GCA_965364305.1 uncultured Thermoanaerobaculia bacterium | reverse complement strand
CCCCGGTCAGCTGGTTGCCATGCAGGTACAGCTCCTCCAAAATCGACAGATTCTCCAGCTCCGGTGGGATGCCCCCGCTCAGCTGGTTGCCAAGCAGTCCCAGCTCCTCCAAATACGACAGATTCCCCAGCTCCGGTGGGATGACACCGATCAGCTGGTTGAAGTTCAGGACCAGACTCTGGACATGCCCCCCGGCGCAGGTCACCCCGTACCACCTGCACTCCGGCTCCGCCGCTCCCAACCAGTTGGTGTTGTCTGACCAATTGGCTCCGTCGGTGCTGTTGTACAGCGCGATCAGTGCGTCTCGTTCAATCTCGGGAATCTGAGCATCGGCGGAACTCATCGCGATGAGTAGCAAAACGGCCAACAAAAAGGATGTGCGCATAGGCGGTGTCCGGCTGCTCATGTTCTCACAATCATGACCGAGTGAGATTATGCTGTCAATATTCAGTTGTTGCTCCTGCGAAAAGGTGCTCGCTCCTCCGGATGGGCGCGCGGCCATCTGGGTTGATCGGTGCGCAGGTGCCACCCTTCGCATTGTTCGAATTCGTCGATTCTCGATCTGGCGACGCACCGGAATCGAACAATGCGAAGAGTGGCACCCGGCACGCGGGAGGGCGGGTGGGAATTCAAAATTCAAAATTCAAAATTCAAAATTGATACAGGGCTGGGTGGGCGGATCGAGTATCCAGCATCGAGCATCGGGTGAGTGGGCGGCCGGCCATGAGACCACCACCCTGCCTGTCGATAGCGATACCGATAGCGATGGGATCTGCGTCATCTGCGTGATCTGCGGGGAAATTCTCGACACGGTCCTCTGTATGATCTGTGGGACTGCTGCGGTGGGTGGGTCACCGCTGGATGACGGTCTCCGCCTCGGCCACGGCCTCCCGCTCGGTCAGCGACCGATCACCATGGAGAAACATCAGCACCCGTTCGGGTGTCATTGGGGCGTGGAAGAAGGCCTCGCGGTCCGGGCGGAAGGCGCGCATCGCGTCGAGGAGAGCGAAGTAGGCGCCGATCCCATACATGAGGGGTGGCTCCCCGATGGCCTTCGACCGCATCACGGCGTTGGGGTTCTCTGCATCCTCGAGGAAATACCCTTCGATCTCGGGAACACTCAGGATGTCGGGAATCTTGTAGGTGCTCAGGGTGTCGGTGAGATTTCGCCCCTCGTGAAAGAGCAGCTCCTCGACGGTCATCCAGCCGATTCCCTGCACCAGACCACCCTCGAGCTGGCCCATGTCGACCAGTGGGTTGAGGCTCTTGCCGGCGTCATGGACGATGCCCACGCGATCGATCGTGTAAATGCCTCGCAGACAATCGACGGTGGCCTCGATGACGGCGGTGCCGTAGACGTGGTAGGCGAACGGTTCGCCCTTCTCGGTCGTGCGGTCGAAGTGGATCTTCGGGGTCGCGTAGTGAGCCTGAGCCGACAGGCTGACGCGCCGAAAGTAGCTCTCGAAGACCAGCTTTTCCCAGCCCAGCTCGGAGGCGACGTTGCCGACCATGACCTGATCCGCAGCGATCTTGATCCGATCGACCGGGGTGTCGAGGATTTCGGACGCCACCCTCCGAAGACGATCGATGATCGCTTCGCACGCGATCTCCGTCGCGCGACCGTTCATATCCGCCCCCGAGCTGGCTGCGGTGGGCGAGGTGTTGGCGACCCGCAGGGTGTTGGTGGTTTCGATGCGGATCCGTTCAGCGTCGATCCCGAGCGTGTGAGCGGCGACATTGAGAATTTTGGCGTTGACTCCCTGGCCCATCTCAACCGCACCTGTGCTGACGCTGACGCTGCCGTCGTTGTAGACGTGGACCAGGGCCGCCGCCTGGTTGAGGAAGGTACTGGTGAAGGAGATGCCGAAGCAGACCGGCATCATCGCCACACCCCGTTTTCTCAGGGCGTGATTCCGGTTGTACTCGTCCGCCTTTCTCTCGATCGCAGCCACGTTGAAGCGCTCGACAACCTCGTCGAAAGCGCGCTGGGCGTTGCCCTGCTGTGCCCGCATGCCGTAGGGAAAGGTGTCGCCTTCCTTCAGAAGGTTGCGACGCTGGATATCGCGTCGGTCGACGCCCATGACCTCGGCCGCTCTCGTGATTGCCGACTCCATCACGAACATCGCCTGGGGCGCGCCGAAACCGCGGAAGGCGGTGAACGGCGGCAGGTTCGTTTTGCAGCTCATCGCGGTTGCTCGGACGTTCGGGATGAAGTAGCTGCCGGTCGCGTGAAACAGGCTCCGTTCGAGGATGGCGGGGGAAAGGTCGGCCGCGGCACCCGCGTTCTGGTAGTAGGTCGCCTCGTAGGCTAGGATGGCGCCGTCGGTGTCGAGGCCGATCTTGAAATCTGACGAGTACGGGTGACGTTTGCCGGTCATCCGCATGTCTTCGATGCGGGTCAGAGCCACCCGGACCGGGCGCCGGAGGATCGACGCGGCGAGGGCCGCAATGGCCGCCCACGGGGTCGCCTGGTCTTCCTTGCCTCCAAAAGCGCCGCCCAACCGGGCCACATCGACCTCGATGTCATTCATCGACCGGCCGAGCACCTTGGCGACGACACGTTGCACCGCTGTCGGCGCCTGGGTCGAGGAGATGACGCGCAACCGGTTCCCCTCTTGGGGCATCACCAGGGCGCCCTGAGATTCGAGAT
This sequence comes from uncultured Thermoanaerobaculia bacterium, assembly GCA_965364305.1. Taxonomy (GTDB): domain Bacteria; phylum Acidobacteriota; class Thermoanaerobaculia; order Thermoanaerobaculales; family Sulfomarinibacteraceae; genus Sulfomarinibacter. The sequence continues at coordinate 5,003 of CBDTWX010000270.1, read as the reverse complement.
AGAGGTGCTCCTGGCCGCCGGACTCGGCGCGCCCCTCGACCACTACGGCGCACTCGCCCCAGGCCTGGTCCACGTCGCCGAGCGAAAAGGTGCGTGAGGGCACGATCAGCGAGCCCGCGGCCGCCGCATCACGGGGATCGAAGACCCCGGGCAGCTCTTGGTACTCGTCGTTGATGGCATCCGCGGCCCGGCGGGCCGTTCGAGGCGAGTCGGCAATCACCACCGCGATCGGTTGACCGACGAAATGAACCTCACCTTCGGCCAACAACGGTTCATCCTGGACGATCCCGCCGATCTGGTTCTCGCCCGGCACGTCGGCAGCGGTCAGCACCGCGGCGACCCCGTCGAACCCGGCGGCGGGAGTGGTGTCGAGCCGCAGGATCCTGGCATGGGGAACCGGCGATGCCAGGACTGCCGCGTGCAGTAAACCCGGCGGGTCGGGCAAATCTCCGACAAAAAGCGACTCGCCGCGAGTGTGTGGGGCGATCTCGTGGTTGCTCATGCGCCGGCCTCCCTGACGAGGCCATCCTCGATGCCGAAAAGAGCGTTGAAGTGCGCGAGAACGAGCTGACCCAGCAGGAGGCTCTTGTAATCGGCCGAACCACGGACATCTGAGATGGGCGCGACTTCGCCGCGGGCGATGGTTGCGGCGCCGAGCGCGGTATCCGCGGTTGGCTCACGACCACACAGGTACTCGGCGGTGCGCGGAAGCTGTTTCGGTATAGGGGCGACGCCGCCGGCGGCAAGGCAGGCATCGGTAATGCAACCATCGTCGAGACGGAGTGAGATCGCCGTATTGACGCTGGCGATGTCCAGGTGGATCCGTTTACTGACCTTCTCGAAATTGAAGAAATAGCCTTGGCGATCGGCGGCAAAACGCACCCACTCGACCAGCTCTCCTGCTCGCAGATCGAGGTCTTTGTAGTCGAGAAAGAGATCGCGCAGGGGCATCTCCCGGCGATCTTTGCCGTCGATCAGACCGATCTCTGCATCGAGGGCCAGGAGCACGATCGTCATGTCTCCGATCGGCGAGGCGTTGACGATGTTCCCGGCGATGGTTGCCCGGTGTCGGATCGGCAGAGACCCCATCAAGGTCATGGCGCCGGCCAGGTCGCCCACCACTTCGGCGAGGATACTCGAGGTCTTCAGGTCCTCGGCCGTCGTCGCGCCGTCGAGATAAACCATGCCACCTTCAACGCGGATCGGAGATTTCGTAGGCGCCGGCATGACGAAGACGTCGACCGTATCGAGCTCATCCGGTCGCTGGACGTAGAGGTCGGTGCCGCCCGAAATGACGATCTGCGTGGAATCCCGTGGCCGTGGTTCCGGCGGCGGAATGGTCTCGAGATCGCGGAGCATCTGCTGCGCGCGAAGAAAGTACTCGGGAAGTGCTCCCTCGCGGACCAAGGCCGGGATACGAGGTTCGGCGGGATCGACGGTCTCGCTGATCCGTTCGACGGTCGACGCCATGGCGCGAACGACAGAAGTGTATCCGGTGCATCGACAGATGTTCCCCGCCACCGCTTCGATAGCCGGCGCGAGTTCCCAGCGCGTCTTTGTCAGCAGGAACCCGGCGAACGAGACGACAAAACCGGGCGTGCAGAAACCGCACTGCGAGCCGCCCTGGTCCACCAACGCTTGCTGAAAGACACCGAGGTTGACACCGTTGAGGCCCTCGACCGTGACCACATGATGACCGTCGATCGCAGCCATTGGGAGCAGACAGGATGTCACGACCCGGTAGTCGATAGCGGCGCCCTGAGGCTCTCCGACGAGCACCACACACGACCCGCAATCACCTTCTCGGCAGGCATGCTTAACGCCGGTGAGACCGGCTTCATCACGAAGATAATCGAGCGCGGGAAGCCCGTGATGCGCCGCAACCTCTACCGGCTTGTCGTTGAGAAAAAACCGCAACATCTCGTAACCCTTCGCCGGCCTCGTCTCGTCCACCGCCGAACGGTGACGGATTGGCCCGGTACTGAGAGTACGTCTCGATGATCAGGTTATCACGTCACCTGCTGGACGTTTCCGAGAAAGTCGTCCAGATCGGGTTTCGAGAGGGGATGGGCGAGGAAATAACCCTGGCCGTAACGGCAGCCGAGATCGATCAGGCTGGTCATCTGGCCCTCGGTCTCGATGCCCTCGGCGACGACATCGAAGGTCAGACCGAGGCCGAGCCGCAGGATCGCTTGAACCAGCGCCGAGGCTCCCTCATCCTTCTCGATCTCGTCTATAAAGACCTTGTCGATTTTGACCACGTCGACCGGGAAGCTGCGGAGATAGCTGAGCGACGAGTAGCCGGTCCCGAAATCGTCAAGCGCGAGGCGGACACCGAGAGATTTGACGGCCCGGATTTTGCTCGCCGCCTGCTCCACGTTGGGCATCATGACGCTCTCGGTGATCTCGAGCACCAGTTGTTGAGGGTCGAATCCGGATTCCGTGAGGTCGAGCGCCAGGTTGGGCACAAAATCGGACTCTCGGATGGTGTTTGGGGAGAGGTTGACGTGAGCCGCTGCCGGTCTGGCGGCCAACACACCCGAGTTGAGTTCATTGACGCTGGTGCAGGTCTTCTGGAGCACCATGCGGTCGATCTTCGGTACGAGTCCGGCCTCCTCGGCGAGCGGAACGAACGATGCGGCGGGGATCAGCCCTCTCTCGGGGTGGTGCCAGCGCACCAGGGCCTCGAAACCGTGGACCGAGAGATCCGACAGATCCATCAGCGGTTGCAGGTAAACGTCGAGTTCTCCTTTCTCCACAGCCTTGCGGAGCTCATGCTCGAGATCGAGCCGCTTGAGAGCGCTCGAGTGCATCGACGCCTCGAAGAAGGCAACCTGCGCCTTGCCCCGGCTCTTCGCGTCATGGAGCGCGGTGGCTGCGTTGCGAACGAGGTCTTCCGGGTGGGTCTGATTGGAGTAGTCCATGGCGATTCCGACGGTTGCCGTAAACCGAACCTCGCGCCCTTCGGCAAGAGAAAAGGGTTGGATCAGATCGCCGAGAATACGCTTTGCGGCATGCCGGGCTTCTTCGGCGTTTTTCGCCTCGAAGAGAATCGCGAATTCGTCGAATCCCAAGTGTGCCACCGAGTCTCCACCACGAACAATCTGTCGCAGACGGTCCGCCAGGGCGATCAAGACCTGGTCGCCGGCGGAGTGCCCGAGGCTGTCGTTGACACGCCTGAAATCGTCGAGATCGAAAACGAGGAGGACGACCGCGTGTCCCGGTGGGCGCCGACGGGCGAGGGCGTTGGCGATACGGTCGAGCAGGAGAAATCGGTTGGGGAGGCCGGTGAGAGGGTCGTGCAGAGCCTGGTAACCGGCCTGCTGTGCACTCGCGCTCTGAGGCTCGGAGGCCTGGGCGATGGCGATTGCGGAGCCCGCCCGAGCGCCGAAGAGGCTCATCGCGCGAAGATCGGATGCCGAAAACTCGTGCCCGGGCTTGGCGTTGACGTTCAGCACGCCGACGACATGGTCGTCGTGCGTCAGCGGGACGCAGAGCGCGCTCGTTGGACGCGCCGTTTCGCCATTCTCGCGGTAGTGGTTCCAGTCGAAGACGCCGTCAATCAGGACCGGCTCACGGGTCGCCGCAACCTGCCCCGCAATTCCCTCGTTGACTCCAACCCGAGCGCCGTTCGCCGAGCTCAACCGTGAGGAGCGGGCCGTGCGAAGCTCGTTGTCGGAGTACATCAACATGATCGACGCGCTGTGACCTTCGAGAAGCTCCAGCGAGCAATTCAGGATCGTCTCGAGCACCTGTTCGAGGTCGAGACGGACGCTGACCTGCCTGCCCGAATCGATCAGGATGCTCGCCTCGCGCACGCTGTTGTTCAATGCCGCAGCGAGCACCTGCTCGTCGACCAGCTCCTTGGTCATCGCCCGCAGCTGGAGCTCGCGCCAGATGGAGTAGACGCTGAAGATGACCACCAACAGAACGATGCCGACGTAGATCAGGAGGCGGTGCGGAAAGATGGGAACCGTGACCCGATCCCAGAAAAGAACCAACGACAGCAGAGCGACGGTGGAGATGAGAAGGAAGAGCGTGACCGCCGATGCATGAAGACGTCGGCTCGCGATCATCTCGAGAGTCGGCGACTCGAGACTTGTGAGACCGGCGATGTGTCCCTCACGCCGCAGGTCACGACTCGTCCTCATCATTCAGACTCCCAGAGGTTGACGCTCCCGATCTCTACTCGATTCGAGCAACGAGGCGCATCAGACCCGCGCACCGATCTGCTGCTAGGTCTCATCCCTCCACTAACAGATTACCACGTGGTTTTCGACGCTCTCGCGTTTTTCTGATTCGGTCTCGACGGATCAGAGATTGATTGCGACCGCGATCGCCATGAAGATGGCCGCGACCGCAAGGAGCTGCAGCAGGAGGGGTGTCATGAAGCGCAGCCATCGCTCGTAGGGCACGCCGCCGAGTCCGAGCGAAGCCATCAGGATGCCGGAGGTCGGAATCACCATGTTGGAAAAGCCGTCTCCGCAGGTAAAGGCAAAGACCGCCGTCTGTCTCGTCAAACCCAACACATCTGCGAGGGGAGCCATCAGCGGCATTGTCACCGCCGCCTGTCCGGAGCCAGACGGAATGAAGAAGTTGAGGACCGTCTGGAACACCAGCATCCCCTCGGCCGCCAGGTATCGGGGTACATGCTGCAGGACAGTTGCCGCCGAAAATATCAACGTATCGAGGACCTGTCCGTCCTCGAGCACGACGGTGATTCCGCGGGCGAATCCGACAACCAGGGCCGCCACCGTCATCTCCTCCATTCCCTTCACCGCCGCGTGGGTCGCCTCTCGGATCGGGAGCCGAGAAACCGCGGTCGCGACAAGGCCCATCAGGATGAAACCTCCGGCCATCTGGGTGAGCCACCATCCCATCTTCTGAACCGCATAGAGAATGAAAACGAAGATCGCGATGCAGGAGACCAGCGTGACCACGTGCGGACCGGCGAGCGGCGGCGGATCACTGTTGTCGGTTGGCAGCGTAAAACTGTCGCCCGC
>CBDTWX010000269.1:0-7687 GCA_965364305.1 uncultured Thermoanaerobaculia bacterium | reverse complement strand
GGCAGTCTCAAGGGTCTGATCACGGTCAAGGACATCAAAAAGGCCCACGACTATCCCGACGCATGCAAGGATGAGCTCGGACGATTGCGGGTGGCGGCCGGGGTTGGCGTGACCAACGATCTCGTGGAACGATGCGCGGCGCTGATCGAGCGGCAGGTCGATATCTTGTGCCTCGACAGCTCGCACGCCCATTCGCGTGGGGTGCTCGATGCCGCCGAGCAGGTCAAGACCGAGTTTGAGAGCACACCCTTGATCGTCGGCAACATCGCGACCGACGAGGCGGCTCGCGACCTGATAGAACTCGGTGCGGATGCCCTCAAGGTCGGGATCGGCCCGGGTTCGATCTGTACGACACGGGTAGTGACTGGCGCCGGCATGCCCCAGATCACTGCCGTTATGGCTTGCGCACGGGTCGCTCACGAGCACGGTGTTCCGGTGATTGCCGATGGCGGAATCCGATATTCCGGGGATATCACAAAGGCCCTCGCCGCAGGTGCCGATATTGTGATGATCGGCTCTCTCTTCGCTGGAGTCGAGGAGTCACCGGGCGAACAGATCCTCTACCAGGGTCGAACCTTCAAGGCCTACCGTGGGATGGGTTCCATCGGCGCCATGAAAGGTGCCGACGGCTCAGGGGACCGCTACTTCCAGGCCGGCGGCGAACAAACCAAACTGGTACCCGAGGGGATCGAGGGAATGGTCCCGTACAAGGGACCGTTGGCCGACCAGCTGACCCAGCTGGTCGGAGGGTTGCGCGCCGGGATGGGACTTTCAGGCTGCTCCACCATTGGCGATCTGCACTCACAAGCGAGATTTGTCAAGGTGACGGGTGCGGGTCTCAAGGAGTCGCACGCGCACGACGTCGTGGTGACCAAGGAAGCTCCGAACTACCGGATCGACTAGCAGCAATTCTCGATTATCCGGTCTCTGATTTCGACCAGGATCCAGCTAGAAACCCGGCAGGTCGGTTGAAGCAGTAGCGAGAGATCGGAAAAATCGAGAATTGCGGGTTGAGAATTCAAAATTCAGAATTGAGGCGCGCCAGCGCCTCTGTTATCCTCCGCCGCATGAAAAAAGCGCTCATCACCGGTGTCACAGGTCAGGATGGTTCATACCTCGCGGAGCTGCTGCTCGAAAAGGACTACGAGGTCCACGGAATCGTCCGGAGGTCTTCGACCCTCAACCGTGACCGCATCGATCACCTGCGGAAATCGTCGGCCGGCAACCGGAACCTGCACCTGCACTACGGCGATCTCGGTGACTCCGAGTCGCTGACCACGATTCTGTCCGATGTGCGCCCGGATGAGGTATACAATCTGGCCGCTCAATCTCATGTCGGCATCTCATTCACGATGCCCACCTACACCGGCGATGTTTCGGGGCTCGGTGTGGTTCGGCTTCTCGAAGGGATCCGTCAAGTGGTGCCAGAGGCGCGCTTCTACCAGGCTTCGTCTTCGGAGCTCTTCGGCAAGGCGTGCGAGGTGCCGCAGAATGAAAAGACGCCGTTTCATCCGCGGTCCCCGTATGCGGTCGCCAAGCTGTACGCATACTGGGCGACGATCAACTACCGTGAGGCGCACGGGCTCTTTGCCGCGAACGGTGTCCTCTTCAACCATGAGTCGCCTCGACGGGGAGAGAATTTCGTGACCCGGAAGATCACGCGCGCCGTGGCCGAGATCGCGGCCGGTCGGCGCGAGACGGTCTCGCTCGGCAACCTCGAGGCGCGCCGAGACTGGGGGTTTGCCGGTGATTTCGTCGATGCCATGTGGCGGGTGCTTCAGACCGAAGCCCCGGACGATTGGGTGATCGGTTTGGGCGAGGAGCATTCTGTCCGCGAATTCTGCGAGCTGGCGTTCGGCCATGTCGGTGTCGAGCTGGAGTGGAGCGGAGAAGGAATCGATGAGATCGGTCGAGACCGCGCCAGCGGCGCTGCGAGGGTGACGGTCAATCCAAGGTATTTTCGGCCGGCCGAGGTCGATCCGCTTCTCTCCGACTCGACCAAAGCCAGACGCGAGCTCGGCTGGGAGCCGCAGGTCGGTTTCGAGGAGCTCGTGAAGATGATGGTCGATGCCGATCTCGAGGCGACAGGTTAGGCGCGGCAAATTGCGGTGGTGACCCGGTCGCGAAAGAAAGCGGACTGGGACCGCAGTTGAGATCCAGGTCGTTTGGAGGATCGCGATGAGGATTGTCGAATGTGTACCGAATATCTCGGAGGGCCAACTTCCGGAGGTCTACAACGCAGTCGCCCAGGCGGCCGCATCGGTCACCGGTGTCAAGCTGCTCGACGTGGACCCCGGCTTCGAAACCAACCGCACCGTCATCACCTTCGTCGGGGAACCGGAGGCGGTCCTCGAGGGGGCATTCCAGCTGGTTGTCGCCGCCCGAGGGTTGATCGACATGCGCACCCACCGCGGCGCCCACGGACGCATGGGTGCTGTCGACGTGTGTCCGTTCGTGCCCGTTTCGGGCATTACCATGGACGACTGCGTCGAGCTGGCCAACCGGCTCGGCAAGAGAGTAGGCGAGGAGCTGTCGCTGCCGGTCTACCTCTACGAGTTTGCGGCCACCCGTCCCGAACGGAGATCCTTGGCGGACATCCGTCAGGGCGAGTACGAGGCTCTACCGAACAAGCTTCGGGACCCCAGCTTCGCCCCCGATTACGGGCCGGCCGAATTCGTGCCCGAATTTGGAGCGATGGTGATCGGCGCCCGCAAGTTTCTGGTCGCCTACAACGTCAACCTCAATGTGACCGACAAGCGATGGGCCAACCGCGTTGCCTTCGACGTTCGCGAGAAAGGCCGAATGGTCACCGGACCCGATGGCGAAATGGTCCAACAACCCGGCGCCCTCAAGGCCGTGCGAGGGGTCGGTTGGTACATCCCCGAGTATGGCTGCGCACAGGTCTCGATGAACTTGGTCGATCTCGATGTGACGCCGGTCCACGCCGCCTTCGACGCCTGCGAGGAGAGCGCCCGCGCGAGAGGGATCAGGGTCACCGGCTCCGAGCTCGTGGGTCTGATTCCGAAAAATGCCATCCTCGAAGCCGGCCGTCACTATTTGGAGAGAATGGCTCGGTCGCGGGGGGTGCCGTCGGCGGACATCACCCACGCCGCGGCGAGGAGCCTCGGTCTGAGCGAGGTCTCGAAGTTCGAGCCAGGCGAAAAGATCATCGAAGACATCCTAGCGCCGGAACGACCCCTGGCTTCGATGACCCTTCAAGAGTTCGCCGACGAGACCTCGCGCGACTCGGCGGCGCCGGGCGGTGGATCGGTGGCCGCGCTCGCGGGCGCCCTCGCGGCCGCCCTGGCGGCGATGGTGGCGAACCTGCCCCATCCGAAATCGGCCTTTGCAGAGGTCCAGGGAGACCTCGAAGAGGTTGCGATACGGGCGCAGGAGCTCAAGCAGCAGCTGCTGGACGCGATCGACGCCGATACGTGGGCATTTCAGGCGCTGATGGAGGCAGGGAAGACGGTTGGTGACGATCGCGAAACGGCGGTGCGCGAGGCGACTCTCGGTGCGGCGCGGGTGCCTCTCGAGGTCTGTGAGACCTGCCCGGAGATCGTCGAGCTCTGCGACCGGGCACGCAAGCTCGGGCTCGACGCCTCGGCATCGGACGCCGGTGTGGGAGCCGGCATGGCGCGTGCGGCAGCACTTGGGGCGGCGATGAATGTGCGGATCAACCTTGCCGGAATGGCCGATGACTCGGATGCGCTGGCTATGCTGAGCCGTGTCGATGCTGCCTTGCGGAAGGCGAGGGTCCGAGCCGCCGAGGTCGAGGCCGAGGTCTGGGGCTCCCTTGGCGGCCAGGTCAGTGATCTGTAAAAAGGGCGCGCCGATCGTTGAGTGTGAGGCGGCAACGGCGTTAAATCATGAGCAGGGGAGCGGGGGAGAGTCGGGAATTAGGAATTAGGAACTAGGAACTCCCGTCCGCCCTCCCGCAGGATTCTTGCGCTGCGAGATCAGAGCGGGTCGTCGAGCACGAACTCACCCGAAAAGTACAAAGCAGTCGGGAGGCCGAATTGAAGAAGGCTACACGCACGAACACGGCGGGGATCGCGGGGGCAGTCGCGGTGGTGTTGGCGCGGGTGATCGTGCCGCTGTGGTTGTTGACCGCTGCGGTGCTCAAGCTCGTCGACCTCAGCCCCACACACCTTCCGGCGGCTCTGATCAAATGGACCGGGGCATTCGGCGCGGATCTCTGGTTTGTGCTTCGCTTCAGCATCGCGGCGGAACTGATCGTAGTTGGTGTGATGGTCGTGCTGCCGACGTTGGCGCGATGGACCGGCATCCTCATGCTCGGTGCGTTTCTCCCGATCCTGGTCGGTGATTTGATGCTGGGCGCCTCGAGCTGCGGCTGCTTTGGCGCGATTCAGGTCAACCCTTGGGTGACCCTTGTGATGGACGTCACATTCTTCTTCGGTCTTCTCTTCCTGGGTCGGCGAGAACCGCGCCTCGCACTGACGCCTTCACTGCCGACCTCCAGAGTGGTGGCTGTCGGTCTGTGGAGCCTGATGAGCGTCGTCGTTGCGTTTTCTTCACCCTCCGCGGGCCCCTCGATCGAGGGCGACAGTGGAACCGACCGCCCGGTCCTGCCGGCGGATGGATTCTACCTTCCCACGTACGATGACTGGGTCGGTCAGCCGTTCCGCGAGCTCGAAATCGCTGTGTGGGCTCTCGGACTGCCCGACGATCTCGATGTGGGTCAGCAATTTGTGATCTTTTACCGCAAGGACTGCGAGCACTGCCACGAGCTGTTGGAGCTCTATTTCAGCGGCCCACTCGACTGGCCGACGACCGCCATTGCGGTGCCGGAACGCGATGGATGGCCGACCGAGAATGTGCAGTCTTTTCCGTGCGACGGGTGTCGGGTTGCCGAGCTCCCGGCGGGGATCGACTGGTTCCTTCAGACGCCTGTGCTGGTACGGCTGTCGGCCGGAACGGTCGAATGCGCGGCCGAGGTCGATCCGATATCTCCGCAGTGTCTCGATTGGTGACGGCCGATTTCGCGTCGCAGAAGCCATTGTTGTCATAGAAATAATGGCCTGTTGATGGTGTGGAGTGTGTTATAGTAACGCGGTGTTCGTTGGAGAAATTGAAGGTAGCGAAACGATCAATAATTTTGGAGGTGGATGATGCGGAAGATCCTTTCCCCGGCATTGGTGGTGCTTCTTGTGGCGACCGTCGGTCTGACCGGCTGTGCGTCCAAGAAGTGGGTCAACGATCAGATTTCGTCGTTCGGCCAGGTCACCAATACCAAGATCAACGAGAACACGGATTCGATCGAGCAGAACCAGAAGCAGATCTCTGATCTCTCTGCAAAGCAGGCGTCGCTCGAGAAGGACGTTGCCAAGCTTTCGGAAACTGCCAAGGATGCGCTCATGCGCGCCGACAAGGCCGGCAAGCTGGCCAAGGGCAAGTTCCTCTACGAGGTCACGCTGACGGATAACGACGTGCAGTTCGGATTCGACAAGGCCGATCTGTCTGACAGCGCCAAGGCCGCGCTCGACGCTTTCGCCAAGAAGGCCAAGAGCATGACGGGCAACGCCTATGTCGAGGTCCAGGGCCACACCGACAACATCGGCAGCGAGAATTACAATCTCAAGCTCGGCTACAAGCGTGCTGAGGGCGTGATGCGCTATCTCAACATGGAGCAGGGGATTCCGCTGTTCCGGATGAACGTTACCTCCTACGGCGAGTACAAGCCGATCGGTGACAACTCGACCAAACAGGGCCGCGCCCAGAACCGTCGCGTGACCCTGGTGGTGCTCGAGTAGTCGGGTTACTCTGACAGTACTGAAGCCCGGGCATCTGCCCGGGCTTTTTTGTGGCATGGTCATGAGAAAATCGGACACCATGAAACAACACCACGCCCTACCGATTCTGGCGGTTTTCGGTCCGACCAAGGCGACCCGCGAGGAAGCGGAGATCGCAGAGCAGGTGGGAGCGGTGGCAGTCCGTTCTGGCTGGGTGGTGTTGACCGGCGGTGGCCCGGGGGTCATGGAGGCCGCCTGCCGGAGTGCGGTCGAGGCCGGGGGACTGACGGTGGGCATCTTGCCTACTGCCCGGGCAGAGGAGGGTTATCCAAACCCGTGGGTGAAGATCCCGGTCTTCACCGGTGCAGGAAGCGCCCGCAACAACTTCAACGTCCTCTCAGCGACACTTTGCGTCGCCATAGGAGGCGGCCCGGGAACGCTCTCCGAGATCGCCTTGGCCTTGAAGAACGGAACACCGATATGGTGCCTCGGCAGCTGGGCCCTCACGCCGCCACCCGGAATCGAGAGAGCCACGCCACGGATCTTCGATTCAGCAGAAGATTTGCTCATCGCTCTCGAGGACGGGCTGCGAAACGTTCGAACGTTCGGCTCATCCGGGATTACGTGAGGTCGAGACAGAGGGCCATCATCGCCGACAGCTCACAGCGACCGCGACAGGAATCAGTGGCAGTCGTCAGAGGCAGACGTCAGAGCCAGATGACAGCGTCAGTCTTCAGCGGCAGGTAACGGCTTCAGAATACAGCGGCCGGAGACAGCGTCAGAAGACAGGGTCAGCGGCAGTTGTCGGCGACGGTGGACTGTCACCTCAGGCTTCTTTGCGATGCAGGTGCATTGCATCGCGGAGAAGCAACAACCCGCCCAATCTTCTGCAGAGCCTCCCCGGAGGCCTGGCGGAACTCAAAACTCAAAACCAAAAACTAAAAACTCTACTCTTGCTCCTCATCGAGCTGCCACCGGGCGCCTTTCCGGGCGAGGAAGTAGCAGGTCGCGACCAGGGCTGCGAGTCCGAGGACGCTGACCAGCTGTCCGCCGAGTCCCTCGTACCAGCCGGCAAACACCCCGGCTCCCGCCTCGGAGGCATTGAGGAAATCGATCATCAACATCGGTGCGCCGATCTTAGGCAGGAGCAGGAATGCGCCAATAGTCCCGATAATGGCGGCGCCGGCCATGAGACCGGAAGCGATGAGTGTGCCTTGTTCCTTTCGCGCGGCACGTTCTGCCTCATCGCGTCCGCTTCGGGAAATGAAATGGCCCACCGCGGCGCCGAAGAAGACCGCCATGTTGATCTCGATCGGGAGGTACATGCCGAGCCCGAAGGCGAGGGCCGGCACCTTTGCCATTTCCAACATGATCGCCACGATGCCGCCGAGCAGGAACAGAACAAGAGCCTGCTGCTCGCCGCCCATGACGCTCGAGACTATCGTGGCCATGAGATTTCCTTGCGGAGCTGTGAAGTCCGGATTGACGATCATCTGACCGGAGGCGTCCTCGATCTTGAACCCGTAGGATGTCGCCAGGACCCAGATCACGGCGCCGACGCAGAGCGCGGCGACCAGGATGCCGAGGAATTTCCACCGCTCCTGCTGGAAGGGGCTCGCGCCGAGCCAGTAGCCGACCTTGAGATCGGTGATGAAGGCACCGGAAGTGGACAGCGCGGTGCACACGGCGCAGCCAACCACGAGTGCCACCGACATCCCCAGAGCGTCGCCGCTGAGCCCGGTCGCGACGAGAGCCAGGCAGGCGATGATCAAGGTCAACATGGTCATGCCGGACACCGGGTTGACACCGACGATTGCGATTGCGCGTGCCGCCACCGGGGTGAAGAGAAAGGCGAGAACAAAGGTGATGACCGTGCCCACCACGGCGGTGCTGAGGCGTCCGCTGATGAACCAGAAGAGGGCGAACATGCCGCC
>CBDTWX010000268.1:0-7696 GCA_965364305.1 uncultured Thermoanaerobaculia bacterium | reverse complement strand
CCGCCGTGACCCGGGCGGCAAGCCCGGGCGCGAGCGACGGAAGCTCTTTCTGGGGGACGTAGATCCGGGCGACGATGGAGTCGAAGTCGATGATGCGGAACAGCGGCTGATTGAGCGTTACGTAGTCGCCGACGTTCACCAGCCGCTCGGTGACAACCCCGCCGAACGGCGCCCGCACCTCGGTATAGGCCAGGTTGCGCCGAGCGTCATCGACCGCGATCTCGGCCTGGTCGAACACCGACGCCGTGTCGTTGAACACCTGCTCGCTGACGAGGTTCTGCTCGAAAAGGCTCTTCTGACGGTTGAACTCACGAGTCGCCTGCCGAAGCTCGATCTCGGCCTTGTCGAGCGCGCTCCGCTGCTCGTCGTCCTGGAGCCGGATGAGCAGCTCACCCGCCTTGACGCTGTCGCCCTCCTCGACCCGAAGCTCGACCACCCGCCGCTGGGCCTCGGCCAGAACCCGGACGTCGCGCTCGGCCTCGAGGGTTGCCGAGAACCGGAGCGCCGACTCGATAGTCCCGCGCTGGAGGGCAACGACATCGACCGGAACCGCTTCTTCGGGCCGTTCCTCGTCCCTGGCCGCACCCTCGGCCCAGGTCCGTTCGTCATCCCCCCCGCCCGAGCACGCGGCGAGGGTCAGCAACAGCAAGAGAGAGAGACACGCAGCGGTGAACATTTTCATCGGCGGTGGATCGTCCCTTCGGCTCGTCTTCGGTCCCAGAATTTTCAACGGGAACCACGGCTGCGGGTTCCCGATCTGTCAACACGTGCCAACATGATACAGATCCCGTTCGACTCGGCCTCCGGCCTCGCTCGGGCAGGCTCTTCGTCGGGAGGAACCCTCCTCAGGATGACACATTGACGCGGCATCGCTTCAAACTGTCATCCTGAGGAGGACGCCATAGCGTCCGAGGAAGGATCTGGGCGGGTGGCTCTCAGCAGGACACTTTGAGGCGGCGCCGCATTCTCCACGCGAGAATCTTCCGAACCCGGCGCTGCAAAGCCTCGTCGACGGGCACGCACAGCCAGATGAGGGCGCCCACCATGAAGAGGACTCCCACGCCCGGTCCGAACGCCAGCGCGATGTCGAGCTGAGTCGCCTCGGTTTGGGTCTCTGAACCGGGAACGAAACCTGCCGCGTCGAGAATCCAGCCGGTCAACGCGAGCCCAAGTGCGCGCGCCATCTTGGAGGTCATCCGCCAGACCCCGAAGTACAGGCCCTCGCGGTGCGTGCCCCCCACTGCCTCGTCCCAGTCAACCACGTCCGCAACCGTTGCGTCGAAGAGGAAGACCGAGCCCACGAGCATGCCACCCACCAGACCCCAGAGCACCGGACCGAGAAGCTCACCGGGCGGAAACACCGGGTAGACAACGGTGGTGCCCGCGCCAAGAAAAAAGACGCCGATGAACGCGACACGACGGCGGCCGTATCGGCGCGCCAACAGCACCCAGCCGCCGATTGAAAGAGCGATGATCAGAGCGAAGGGCAGCAGGATCCACACAAAGACCTCGCGTTCGGCTAGCTGCAGTCGGTGCTCGTAGTAGAACAGCGCCAGCGACGAGTTGAGCGTCAGACCGACCGAGCCTGCCAGGTAGGCCAGAACCAGTGGTCGAAAGGGTCCCGCGGCCAACACCCGGCCCAACGAGGTCGAAAATGCAGCAAACGACAGACCGCGCCCAAGACGATCGGGACGATCGAAACCACGGGTCGCCAGCACCGTCACGAGGCCGGAAACGATGACCGCCCCGGCCAGCCACACCGTGCCGCTGACGACCTCTCCATCCCCGGCCACCGCCGTCGGCACGACGATGCCGAGCACGAGACCGAGGTTGGCGAACAGGAAGCGCCACCCGAAGACCTCGTTGCGGACGCCGGGGTCCGATGTGAGCTCGCCGCCGAGGGCGGCGTGAGGCACGGCGATCAGAGTGAGGGCCGTGTTGAACGCCACGTAGGAGAACAGCAGGTACCCCGCCTTGGCGACCTGACCGAGCTCACGGGGCGGCGCGAAAAGCGCCACGAAGGCAACCGCAGACAGCAGGGCTCCAAGTGCGATCCAGGGACGGCGACGACCGGAGGAATGTCGGGTTCGATCCGAAATCTCACCCATCAGCGGGTCGGTGATCGCGTCCCAGACGACCGCCGCACCGAGAACCACTCCGGCCACCGAAGCGGTCAAACCAACCACATCGACGTAGAGCTTGAGCAGGTAGACGCGGACGAAAAACTCCACCGCCGCCACCCCGAGCTCGCCGAACCCGTAGCCAACCTTGACGTGTCCGGGCAGCGAATTTTTGGTCGTCACGGAATCCTCACAGGTTGAGCTCTCGCCCCTTTCCTTTCACCGACCCGGCCGCGCCGTGGTCGGATGGCTCTGCAGAACCTGGGTGGTTCCTGCACATGCGCATCAACTGTGACTTTATCAAGGGCATTTCCGAGTCGGACTTGGATCTGGGACAGGATTTCCTGAGGTCGAGCGATGCCATGATGGCTCCGGTTGCCTTGAGGTGACGTCGGAGTTCACCTTCACCGGGGAAATGAATTTCCACCAGTGCGTCGAGTTGGCGGGTGCACAGTACGGGACCTACGGCGCGGGGGCTTGGGTGAAGGTGATCAGTGGTGAGGTGTCTGCTTGTTCTGTGCTCGTCCACAATTTCACGACCTCTGACTGCTCGGGCTATCCGAGTGCTTCTTGTATAGCAATCCGAACGGAGTATGACGCCGACTGGGTTTTGGTCGGCAGAGTATTCGAAGTCAACAGCGCGGCTAACATTTTCAAGGCGGTTTTCAACTGCTGGAACGAGTCCGGCCCTTTCAGCGTGAGGGTTGACGATTTCTATCTCGGTATCGAGATTGGTTCAACATTTTTTTAAGACGGTTTTGAGTCGGGCCATACCTCGGCATGGAGCGCCACCGTGCCATAACAGGTGCAAGGGGGTACCAGGAGAAATACAGTCAAAACGACGGGCAAATCACGGAGTCAGTCGGATCAGCCGGACGCCACCGAGTATCCCCGAGCCGCTGATCTCGTTCACCGTCGAGCCTAAAGGTGTCGAGTGGCTTACGGTCTGGTCAATCGAAAAATTGTCGACCACGACCTGTGCCGAGATGGGCGCTACCGAACCGACAGTTATCAAGATGGCGATGTACACCACGCTGCGTCTTGCTTCCAGCATAGGATTTCTTTCCGGCAGGGCCATACGCCTCCGCGGAGCCACGTGGCATCGCGCGATCGAGGGCCCGTTCGGTCCCCGTTCGGTCCTGATCTTATCCCATTGGCACATAGCTGCCGCCAGCGGGTTCAAGGCCCGCCGACGAAACCTCAACGACCTTCTCGCGCGCCCCAGAAAGGACGCGCCTACTTTGGCACCTTCGACCAGCGCTCCTGCTACACTCCGTGCGCGATTTTTTTCGCGTGTTTCGAGTGGAAGGAACGCCGAACAACCGACACGGGGAGGAAAACATGTTGCGAGTCACATCAAACCGTCTGCTCTCGGCGGGGTTTGCGGCCGTCGTCGTCATCGCCGCCATGCCCACCCTCGCGGGTGAGCTGGCCACCGATTGGGATCTGACCGAGCTCTACGCCGACATGGATGCCTGGCAGACAGCCAAGGCGAAAGTACCCGGCATGGTCGCCGAGTTCGACCAGTACAAGGGCACCCTCGACCAGGGCGCCGACAAGCTGCTGGCGGTCCTGGAAACCCAGTCCACGGTCACCAAGGAGGCGACCCGGCTCTTCATCTATGCCAGCATGACCTCAGACCTCGATCTGCGCGAACCGGGCCCCATGGGCATGAAGCAGGAGCTTCAGCAAATGTACACCGAGCTTTCGGCAAAGACCGCCTGGATCGATCCCGAGATCCTGTCCCTTTCGCCCGAGACCATCGAACAGTACATGGCCGTCGAGCCCAAATTGGCGCCCTACGCCCGCTACCTCGAACGACTGGAGAAACAGCGTCCGCACGTCCTCGATGCCGAAGGCGAAAAGCTACTGAGTATGGCCGGTCTGCTGCAGGGCGACGGCAACACCATCGGTTCGATTCTGCGCAACGCCGAGATGCCGTGGCCCACCATCACCTTGTCGGACGGCACGGAGCTGCGGGTGGACACCGTTGGTTACTCGCGAGGCCGCGCGCGCAGCAACCGGGAGGATCGGATCAAGACCTACGACGCCTTCTACGGCGAGCTGGCCGACTTCCAGCAGAGCCTCGCGACGACCCTCGCGGCAACCGTCAAGAGCCACCTCTTCACAACCAGGGTCCGTTCGTACTCGGATACCCTCGAGGCATCGCTGTCGGGCGCCGAGGTGGATCCCGCCGTCTTCAACATGCTGGTCGACGAGGTCAACAACGCCCTGCCGACGCTGCACCGCTACCTCGAGCTGAGGGGCCGCATGCTCGGCATCGACGACCTCGCCTACCATGACCTCTACCCGTCGTTGGTGGGCAACGTCGAGGCCGAGTACAGCTGGGAGCGAACCGTCAACGAGGTGCTCGAGGCGTTTGCCCCGATGGGTGAAGAGTACGTCGCCTACCTGCGCAACGCCTGCGAGCAAGGGTGGATCGACGTCTATCCAACCGAGGGCAAGCGCTCCGGAGCCTATGTCAACGGCGCCGCCTACGACGTTCACCCCTACATGCTGCTCAACCACCGCGACGACTACGACAGCGCCTCGACCTTCGCCCACGAGTCCGGTCACTTTATGCACTCCGCCTACTCCAACGAGGCGCAGCCCTACCCGACATCCCGATACGCTACCTTCGTCGCCGAGGTCGCCTCCACCACACAGGAGTGGCTCTTCTTCAAGCACAGTCTGGGCAAGACCGAGAGCGACGACGAGAAGCTCGCCATACTCGGAAACTTTCTGGAGTCCTTCCGCACAACCGTCTTCCGCCAGACCATGTTCGCCGAGTTCGAGCGCGAAATGCACAAGCTGGTCGAGCAGGGCAAGCCCATCACCTCGGAGTCCCTGAACGCCCTTTACCTCGACATTCTGAGGCGGTATCACGGGCACGACGACGGCGTGTGCGCCATCGACGAGAAGTACGCCCTCGAGTGGGCTTTCATCCCCCACTTCCACTACAACTACTACGTCTACACCTACGCCACCAGCTTTATCGCCGGCACCGCTCTGCACGAGCAGATCCTGACCGGTGAAAACGGCGGCGTGGATCGCTACATCGACAACCTGCTCAAAGGCGGGAGTTCCAGAACCCCGGTGGAGACCCTCGAGGCAGCCGGCGTCGACATGACAACGCCGGCCCCCTTCAAGGCCGCCGTGAAGGCCATGGAAGAGGTGATGGACGAGATCGAGGCCATCCTCGACGCTCGGTCGTAGCCGTCAATCCGACGCACCTCGCCACCCGCCGGCCGCCAAGGCCGGCGGGTTTTCTCATTCTGATTGCCTCCCACACGCCCCACCCAGGCTTGTCCTGACGGAGCAAGGCGACCGGATGGATCCATCGTCGGGAGGAACCCTCCTCAAGATGACACCCTGAGGCGGTGTCGCTTCGAACCGTCATCCTGAGGAGCCGCAGGCGAGGAAGAATTCGGGTGGGTGGCTTTTGGGAACGCGCCTCCAAAGACCGCCCACCGATGATCTTGGGAATGCGGGTTGTTGCAAGAGGCTCAGGTAGCAGCGCCGCGAGATCACACCAGCTGCAAATTGACTTGACCAGGGAATTTCCGTATGGTTTTAGAAGCACGAACATCCAGCGACAGTCAACTTCGATTTGACGTCCTTAATGAACGAAGGAGTATCTCATGGCCCCAACACCTACCGACAAACCTACTCCACAGGCATCCTCGACAAATCAACTCGGCGCGTTACCCTTCGGCAGCTTGATCGGCGGACCGCTGAACGCGGCCATAGAGGCGCAGGCGCAAGCGGCGCTCAGCTCGGTTGATTTCATCCAGAAAGTGGGTTTAACCGAAGATGGTGCCGTCCAGAACGTCAAATTCAAGTACGTGGATTCGACCTCGAAGGACGTGACTCTCGAGGTCCCACTCCTGACCATCGTCCCCGTGCCGTTCATCCGCATTGACGACATGACGATCGACTTCAAGGCCAACATCTCCGCGGCGACAGAAGTCGAGGATAACCGCATCGTCACGAGTGTCGAATCGCTGCTCGCGCAACGCGGCGTCACGTGCCGGAGTTGTGGGCTGGAGTTGACGATTGAAACTGCCGCGTCGCAGCCCGCCCTCGATGCTTTGAAGAATCTGCAGCAAGGGCTCGCGGGTGCCAGAGGTTTTCAAGAGGATCGGGTGCCCGAGGCTCAACACCGCCCTTCGAGCGAACGGCGGGGTCGGGAAAGCTGATGAGCTCCCTCACCACGCGTCGGCACCGCCTGCTCCGGTCGGTCCGTTCCGCCTTCGACCGCACCATGCACCGAATTGCTCGTTTCGTCCACGGGGATCAGGTTTCGGCCTATGAATCCGGAGCCGGTCCGCCGCTGGACACGGCGTTGCACCGCGGTGACGGCGCCAGGGAAGAGGTCACGATCATCCACCGATCCCTGTGTCTCCGCGTGCGAATGAGAAATGCGCCTCCGACACCGGCCTGGAGGAGAACCCTGCGCCTTCTCGCCGGCCGCCAGCCCTGAGGCGGTTTCCCAGCTGTGGCCATGACCCGTTTCAGGCCCGAGCTCGACGGCTTCGATGATGCTCACCGTGCGGAACCCGAAGAACTCGAGCGCGCGGCCGCGCAGGAAGCCCTCAGCGGGGCACCCGAAATCACGGTCGCCGGTCTGGGCGAGCAGTATTCAGCCATGGCCGAACGCTACGGGGTCCGCGAACACATCGAATTCTGGCTCGGGGAAGCGACAGCCGCGAAAGCATGTCTCGGCCGCGGCCTGGCGCTGGCCTCTCTCGACTACTATCGGGGCCGATGGCTGCGCGTGCCGAGGCGGGCAAAGATCAGTGCCGAGGAACCGGATCGCGACAGCCTCGAAAATCGCCTGCGCCGACATGCGTATATGCGCGGCTCCGATGGTCTGCGCGTTTCATTGCTCCGCGCTCTCCACTGGCAGGCAGTGTTGCTATTAATTCCCGCACGATGGTTGCCGCGAGACTTGATTGCGCAACCGATCTCCCTTGATCTGACCGGATTGGGTTTGGGAGACCGCTCGCGTGTCGCGTTGAACCTCAAACCACCTGTCGAAGGGGGCGCCGATTGGATCCGCTCACAAACAGCCGCAGAATGGGAGACCCTCCGTAGACATCTTGATGCCGGCCGCCCCTGGCCGATCTGCATCGTCGACTGCACAGCCGGCCCGCTGGAGTATGCCTACGCGGTTGCTTTCGGCTACGAGCAACACGGGGGAGAGCTTTGTCTGCACGTCTATGATCCCCTGCGGCGCCCAGAGGAGACCAGGATCCGGCTTTCCCTCGAAGCAGCAGGCGAACCCGAAACAGTTGTCGGTTTCTTCTGCGAGCCCTACCTCTCGGAACGACCTCCAGTTCCGTGGTGGGAGCGGGCAATCGGATTTCTCCGATTCCCAATCCAATCCATCGCCCGTTGGAGGCTTTTCCGGACCCAGATGAGCGCGAAACCTAAGCATCTTTGACGGTTCGCGAAACCGATATCTTCTTTTCATCTTCCCGAGTTTCGAATGCCAACCTTGTGGCTCTCGGAGCCCGGCTGACTATTCACCAGCGTTCGAAGCGAAAGGTTCGAGGTGACGTGCCCAGGGTCGT
>CBDTWX010000267.1:0-7697 GCA_965364305.1 uncultured Thermoanaerobaculia bacterium | reverse complement strand
GCGCGTTCGTCGACGCGCTGACGCGGCCCGACCTGCCTGCGCTCGGCGCCCGGGGTCTTCCGCACCAATGTCGGTTTCGCACAGACGTCCGCCGGGGCCTACAGGGTGGAGGTGGAGATCTACTCGGTGGACGGTGTTCTCCTGGCACGAAAGAGCTACTCGCAGTCCGCAGCCTGGCGCCAGGTCAACGACATCTTCAGCAACATGGGTATCGGCAACCAGATCGTCGAAGGCGGCTGGATCCGGGTCACCCTGATCAGCGGTTCACCGGCCTTTTGGACGACCTACGCCACGATCATCGACAGCCGCACGAACGATCCGACATACGTGTTGCCGGTGGCTCCTTGATTCCGTCTCCGTGCACGTCTCCATCTCCGTGCCCGATGAGATAGATGCTGGATGCTGGATGCTGGATTTGCCCAGCCTCGGATCACAACGTTTGAACCTTCAATGTCGGAACGTTCGAACGTTCCGCCCAACCGCCCCGATGCAGGGGGCAGGGATCAGGCGCAGCGGAAAGCGGCCGGGGCAGGGTCGGCGTCAGGGGCAGGAAACAGCGACCGCGGCAGGGACAGGTTCAGCGACAGCAGTCAGCATCGGGGACGAGCGGTTCTATCTGCGTGATCTGCGGTTTCTCCTTTGGGTGGGTGGGCGGCATTCAAAATTGAGAATTCAAAATTCAAAATTGACGCGCTCACTCGAGATTGAGCGCGTCCTTCGCCAGCTGTCTCGCGTACTCCAGATCCTCCGGTGGAGCCTTGCCGTCCACCACGTGCCAACGCACATCGTGGCGCCGGACCAGCTCGTCCAGCCGCTGCCACAGATCACGGTGTGATACGGGTTTGCCGTCCCTGGTCGTCCACCCCCGTTGCCGCCACCCGGGAATCCACGAGGTGGCACCGTCCTTGAGATAGTCGGACACGGTGTAGAGGTGGAGCCGAACGGGACGTTTGAGCTCCTGGAGACCGGAAATCGCGCTCAGGAGGTGCAACCGGTTGGGCGACGCCCCGGCAACGCGGCCGCTGTAAGCCTTTTCGTGGTCAGCAAATCGCAGAGCGACGCCCCACGCTCCCACCTGTTTTTTGCCCGAGTAGGCGACGGCACAAAAAAGGTGGACCGCCTTCCGATCGTCGACCGGGAGGGGCGCGCGGGGAATCGCTGCAGAAGCGAGCTGGTCGGCAACCTCGTTCCAGCGGTTTCCCGCGTGGCCCTTTGTCCAGCGCCAGGTGACATCATGGATCTCCATCGCCTTTTCGAGCTCCTGCCAGAGATCGCGGTTTTTGACGGTCTTTTTGCCGGCCGTCTTCCAACCTTTCGACAGCCAAACGGGAAGCCACTCGGTGATTCCTTTCTTGAGATAGGAGGAGTCGGTGACGAGCTCGACCCGATGGGGTTCTGCCAAGGCGCCGAGGGCCTCGATCGCCGCCACGAGCTCCATCCGATTGTTGGTCGCCTTTGGTTTGCCGCCGGAAAGCTCTCGAGGATCGGAGCCGGGAAAGAGCAGCACCGCCCCCCACCCTCCCGGTCCCGGGTTGGGCCGGCAACCGCCGTCGGTGTAGATCGTGACTTCAGGAAGCTCGCTGCTCATCGGAAGCGACGATAGCAGAATGTTGAGTTTCAAAATTCAGAATTCAGACTTCTCTGTGGCGTCGCTTGTCGACACCGAAGAGTCGCACCAGCAACCTGACCAACCGCGGGAAGTGCCTCTCGAGGAAGACGACGAGCTTTCCGTGAGCGGTGATCACGACGATCGGCTTGCGTTTCAGAATCCCCTTGACCAGCTTGACGGCCGCCTTGTCGGTGTCCATGCGCAGCCAGCTGGGAATCTTTTCGCGCGCCGCCTCGTGGCGACGGCCCATGTTATCGACCTGACGGATCTCGGAGTCCACAAAACCGGGCGCGAGAAGGGTCACGCCGACTCCATGTCTCGCCATCTCGGCGCAAAGCGAAGCCGCCAGCGCACGAACCGCGTGCTTCGACATCGAGTAGGGCGAACCCGCCGGAAGCGCCAAGAAGCTCATCACGCTCCCCATGATCGCGATGGCGCCGCGGCTCGCGATCACCGCTTCACGTGTCGCCTGAACGGTGCGCACCACGCCGAAGACGTTCGTCTCGAACTGCCGCCGATAATCGTCGAGCTCGAGCTTGTGGACCGCACCCGCGACCCCGAACCCGGCGTTCGCGACCACCCAGTCAATGCGACCATACTTATCCAGAGTCTTTTCGACCGCGGCCTCGAGATCGCCATCCGAGGTGACATCGCACCGGATCGTCAACGCACTTCGGCCGCGAGCACGAACCTCGAGCGCAAGTGCCTCCAACCGTTCCCAACGCCGCGCGAGCAGCACGACATTTGCACCGCGGCGCGCAAACTCTCGAGCCATCGCGGCGCCGATGCCGGATGAAGCACCAGTAATAAAAGCGACCTTTTCCTCAATTTGAGCCATGAGCCCCCCTGACGAACGACTTGCATTATGCCGTAGTCGATTTCCGGCGATCCGCCACCGTATACTCGCCGGGTGTTCGGGACGCACCCGTCAAAAAAGGAGCCATCATGACAACCTCTCGGAGAAATTTCGTCCAGCTGTCGATCCTCGCCGGCGGCGCCTTCGGTCTCGGTCTCGCCAAACGGACCCAAGCCGGCTCCGCGGACGTCGGCACGGCCTCGGAGAAGCTGAAGATCCTCGTGCTCGGCGGCACCGGGCTGATCGGTCCACCAATGGTCGAGTACGCCGTGGCCCGAGGGCACGAGGTCACCCTGTTCAACCGCGGCAAGACCAACAGCCATCTCTTTCCGGAACTCGAGAAGCTCAAGGGCGATCGCGCGGATAATCTGTCGTCGATCGAGGCCCAGGTCACGACCGGACGGCGGTGGGATGCGGTGGTCGACAACACAGCCTCGATACCACGCTGGGTCACCGCTTCTGCGGGTCTGCTTGCCGATTCGGCCGACTACTACCTCTACACCTCGTCGATCTCCGCCTACGCCGATCACTCCACCCCGGGGGCGGATGAGACCGCGCCGACCGGGGAGATTTCGGCCGAGGACGAGGCCAAGGTGCTGACCACCAAGGACATCACCGGCGAAAATTACGGTCCTCTCAAGGCTCGCTGCGAGGAAGAGGCACGAAAGGCATTCACCGACGAGCGAAGCTGTGTCGTCCGCCCGGGGCTGATCGTCGGTCCCGGCGACTACTCGGATCGCTTCACCTACTGGCCGGTTCGGGTCTCCAAGGGCGGAGAGGTCATGGCGCCCGGCAACCCGACGGATCCCGTGCAATTCATCGACTGCCGCGATCTCGGCGAGTGGTATATCCGGTTGGTCGAGAACAAAACCCTCGGCATCTTCAACGGGGTCGGTCCGCGGTCGCCAATGAGCATTGCCGGCATGCTGTACGGCATGCGGGCCACGGTGGACAACGAGATCTCCTTTACCTGGGTCGACGCCGACTTCCTCGAAAAACACGAGGTCCAGCCGTGGATGCACATGACGGTGTGGGTTCCCCCAACCCGCGAGTATGCCGGTTTCAGTACATCGAATATCGACCGTGCCATCGAGGCGGGACTGACCTTCCGGCCGCTCGCCGATACCACCGCGGCCACCGTCGAGTACTGGAACTCGTTGCCCGAGGAGCGCCGGGCCAAACCGAAGGCCGGCTGCCCACCCGAGCTGGAGCAGAAGGTCCTTCAGGCCTGGCACTCTAAGAGTGAGGAGTGAGGAATTGGGAATGCCGCCCACCCACCCAGGGAGAAACCGCAGATCACGCAGATGGACGCAGATAGAAACGCCCATCAGATACTCGATACTCGACGCTCGATTCTCGATCTACCGACCCGCCGTAGCAGGCGAGTTCACTTGGGGGACACAGTGGGCGGGCGGGAAATCCGAAATTCGAAATCCGAAATCCGAAATTCTTTCAGGGGTGGTGGGGTGGGAATTCCTCATTCCTCATTCCATGTTCTGAGGTAAGTGTTGTGGGTCTACTGAACCGCATCGTTGCCGTCGAGGAGAACGAGATGCGGCCCATGCTGTGGGCGGCCCTCTACTACTTTCTCCTCCTCGCGGCCTACTTCGTCATTCGGCCCATTCGAGACGAGATGGGGGTTGCCGGCGGGGTCCGAAATCTGCCGTGGCTCTTCCTCGGCACGCTTGTCGGGATGCTCCTCGTCCATCCCCTGTTCACCGCCCTGGTGTCACGGATGCCACGGGGGCGGTTTATTCCGCTGAGCTACACCTTCTTCGCGGTCAACCTCATCGCCTTCTGGTACGCCTTCCAGACCATTTCCGAAGGATCCGGCATCTGGGCCGGTCGAGTTTTCTTCGTCTGGACGAGCGTTTTCAACCTCTTTGTCGTGTCCATCTTCTGGTCGTTGATGGCCGATCTCTTTCGCCCCGCCCAGGCGACGCGCCTCTTCGGTTTTGTGGCGGTCGGCGGAACCGTCGGCGCCGTCGTGGGTTCGTCGACCACGGCGTTCCTCGCCGGCCGCATCACACCCACCAATCTGCTGCTCCTGTCCGCGGCCGTGCTCGGGCTCGCCATGGTTGCAGCGCATCAGCTGATGTCCTCCTCACCGAAAACCGAGAGCAGCGGGGACAAAGCCGTCGGTTCGGAAGCACAGGAGCCGGTCGGGGGCGGCGTGCTCGATGGCATCCAGACCGTATTCTCTTCTTCGTACCTGATCGGAATCGTCGGTTACATGCTTTTCTACACCATCACCGCGACCCTCCTCTACTTCCAACAGGCGGAGATCGTCGAGGTGAGCTTCACCGACCGGGCCGCCAGGACCGTTTTCTTCGCGCGCATCGACCTAGCAGTCAACACGCTCACCGCCATCACCCAGGTCTTTTTCACCGGTCGCATCGTGCGCCGTCTCGGCATCGCCCTCTCGCTGGCGGTCCTCCCGCTCGTCTGCGTCCTCGGTTTTGCCGCCATCGGCGTCACACCCACCCTCCTGGTGATCGCGGTCTTCCAGATTCTGCGCCGTTCGAGCAACTACGCAGTCTCTCGACCGTGCCGAGAGATGCTCTACACGGTCATCCCTCGAGAGGCCAAGTACAAGGCCAAGAACTTCATCGACACCTTCGTCTACCGTTTGGGAGACCAGGTAGGAGCGTGGTCCTATTCGGCACTCGGAGCTCTCGGGCTCGGCGCAGCTGCGATTTCGTTGGTGGCAATACCCATGGCCGGGGTTTGGCTGGCAGTCGGTTGGTGGCTCGGTCGGCGACAGCAGACGATGGCCGGTTCTCAGTAGACGCCTGGAGAAAAATGGTTGGTGGCTAGCCCGGCGAACGACTCCGGGCTGAGGGTCTTCGCACTGGCAAACCCGGTGACCAGCCGGCCCCATTCGAAGAGCAATCGATAGAGGTTGAAGTCGCCGAGGTAAAAGGTCAGCTCCGACGAGGGAAACCTCTCGATGAATGCGGCTCGAGAGGCAACGTACTCCGGATCCGACTGCGCCACGTGCTGCACCGTACCGGAGGTCGTGACCCTCGGCACCTGCAGGGGGTCCGACTCAGGATCGACCTCGGCACGGATCATCGCGCTGAACTGAGAGCCGGGCGCGAGGCCCCGGCTGTGACGGGCGAGCTGCGACGCGTGCACGAGGGCCGATCGATAGTCTCCGGCGACGATGAACGGCAACATCCCGACGTGGGGCTTGCCGTCAACCACAAGTCCGAGCGACAGAACTCGGGCTCCGCTGAGGAGCTGCTTCAGGCCTTCTCTTTCCTCAGGACTCATCGAAAATCCTTCCTCCAGCCCCCACTCTAACCTGTCCTTTTTTCTCTCGCGCGTGACGATGGTCAACCCGATACCGATGATCGACCTTGAAGAGCGTGCGCCTCGAAATCCAGCCCTTCACCGAAACACGTATAAGATCACACAGTGATGAAAACGAACCGCACGATCCGGGTCATATCTTGGAAGGAAGATCGAGCCGCCGAGATTGAAGGAGTGCTCGCGGCTGCGGGGTTTGCGGTCGAGGCCGGCATGCTTGATGCGGCGGCTCTCCGAGCTATCAACCCATCAGATCTCGCCGCAATCGTCATCGATCTCGGCCGTCTGCCCGCCCAGGGTCGCGATCTCGGAATCATGCTCCGAGCAAGGGCGAGCACCCGCAACATTCCGCTGATCTTTGTCGACGGCGCGGAGGACAAGGTCGCTCGCACCCGCGGAATCCTGCCAGACGCAGTCTTCACCTCTCAAAATGAAATGTCGTCGGCAGTGACCCATGCTATCGACAACCCTCCGACCAGCCCGGTCGTCCCCTCATCCAACTTCGCGGGCTACTCGGGTACGCCGCTGCCGAAGAAGCTCGGCATCAAACCCGATTCGTCGGTCGCCCTAGTCGACGCCCCCGAGGGTTTCGAGGCAGTGCTCGGCGACCTTCCAGACGGGGTCACTGTGCGACGCACCGTCGGCAAGGACGCGTCCGTCACCCTGTGGTTCGTCCGGTCGCTTGACGATCTGGACGACGGCATCGGGAAGATGGCCGCGATCGCCGGTCACGGCCGGCTGTGGGTTTGTTGGCCCAAGAAGGCCTCGGGAGTCGAGACCGACGTGACCCAGAACCAGGTTCGATCGTTGGGGCTCGCCACAGGCATCGTCGACTTCAAAATCTGCGCAATCGACGCCACGTGGTCGGGCCTGTGCTTTACCAGCCGAAAGAAGTGACGGAGTGACCGCCGCGCTCTCAGGAGTACGAAACCGTCGTGTGCTCGCGTCCCGAGCAACCGCGATAGACTGCGTTTCATTCAGAAGGAGGATGAGATGAATTTCACCGGAAAAGCCGTCCTCGTCACCGGCGGATCACGCGGTATCGGCCGCGCAGTCGCCAGGGCTTTTGCCGCCCGCGGCGCCCGCGTCGCGATCACCTATCTGTCAAACATCGAGGCGGCAGAGGAGACCCTCGATTCGTTGGAGGGGGGACCCCACTTCTCGATCCAGGCGGACGTCTCGGATCCCGCGTCGGTCGAACGAATGATCTCGATCGCGACCCGCACCTTCGAAGGGCTCGATATCGTCGTCAACAACGCCGGCATCTACCGGTACCACCGAGTCGAGGAGGTCGATTTCGAGGAATGGCAGAACGCGTGGCGTCGGGTACTCGACACCAATCTGGTCGGACCGGCCAACGTCGCCTATCTCGCCGCACGCTACATGATCGACCACGGCGGCGGGCGCATCGTCAACGTTTCTTCGCGCGGTGCGTTCCGCGGCGAACCCGAGGGACCGGCCTATGGCGCCAGCAAGGCGGGGCTCAACGCCATGAGCCAGTCGCTCGCACAGCGCCTGGCGCCTCACAATATCTTTGTCTCAGCCGTCGCACCGGGATTCGTCGACACCGACCTCGCTTCAAGGGTCCTCGACGGCCCCCAGGGCGACGAGATCCGTGCCCAAAGCCCGCTTGGCCGGGTCGCAAAGCCCGAGGAGGTCGCCAACGCCGTCCTCTTCCTCGCAGCCGACGGCTCCGAGTTTTCGACCGGCACCATCATCGATGTCAACGGAGCGTCGTATCTCAGAAGCTGACGTGACGACGGGCTGGCCTCGGCAGCCCAGTCGGAACGTCATCCTGAGCGAGGGAGCAGGGCGACCGAGTCGAAGGATCTGTGACGACGGGCTGGCCTCGGCAGCCCAGTCGGAACGTCATCCTGAGCGAGGGAGCAGGGCGACCGAGTCGAAGGATCTGTGACGACG
>CBDTWX010000266.1:0-7712 GCA_965364305.1 uncultured Thermoanaerobaculia bacterium | reverse complement strand
ATTGAATTTCCATTGGTAGGTGTCCTCGACTACCGTTGTGGCCTCGGGAGCGCCCTCCTCGCTTTCGACCATCTGTTTAACGACCCGCTTGACCTCGACCTCTGAACCCTCCGCAACCAAGAACGCCTGGGAACGGTGCGCCCCGGTGTTCCCGAGGTCCTCGCCATGCTTCGGTGCTTCACCATCTTCTTTCGTCACCCACGCCAGCTCGACATTCTTGCCTTCGGCCGACGGGAGGCGCTCCACGAACATATTCAGGTCGCCGCTGAGAATCTCTTTGCCGACTGAGGTCGCCACCCGCGTAAGATCTCCCTCGATAGCGCGCAGCTGGCGGGCATAGAGCCACCACTGCAACGCCATCAAGGCCAGTACCAGGGGCGCGGTCCCCAGAAACAATCGAGTTTGAATTCGCATCGTACGCTCCCCGCCGAAGTATACGCACCATCCAAGGCGCTCCGTGCCCGCAAATAAAGCAAAGTCCGTGCCACACGGTTGAAGAGTGAACGTTAGAACGTTCGAACGTTAGAACGTTGGAACGTTGGAACGTTAGAACGTTAGAACGTTGGAACGTTGGAACGTTGGAACATGCTGTCGTTGAAACGTCCGACGATTCGTCAGTTGTCGCGGTCGGGATCATTGCGATCGACCCGCGTGACCTCCCATCGCCCCATGAACTCCACCCAGTTCAGCGGCGAGCCGCCGTTCCAACTCTCCACGAAGATAGGATTGCCAAGGCTGGCGGCGTATAACGGCAGGTCTCTGCGATGGGATGGGCGGCAGCTGGCATCGGTGGCTCGGTTAACTAGTTTCTTTCGGAAGAATCTCATCAGTCTCCATTGGACGCGCGAACGATCGATTGGTTGTCATCCGTATCCGCGCGATCTTTCGACGTCTCTCATCAATTGGGTGATACAGAAACCACCTTTCGATTATTACATCGTGACGGAAGAGCGTGTTCAGTGGGCTGTCCGATCTTCGGTGATAAGATATTTTCGAATGACCTGCATCACTATATCACCTGGTTTCACAACGAGAGTCCGCTCACAGACGGACCGCAGCGCGCACCAGCAAAAATGAACGAGAATCCTGATACCGACGCTCCAGAGACGCCCAGGGTCTGGGCCATTGGCGGCGGAAAAGGTGGCGTGGGAAAATCCGTCATCGCCATGAACCTAGCCGCCACCCTCGCCGGTTCCGGCAGCCGGGTGGCACTGGTCGACGCCGATCTTGGTGGAGCCAACCTTCACACGCTGCTCGGGATTCCGAATCCCAAAGCCAGTTTGTCGGATTTTCTCTCTTCCAGGGTTTCCCGGCTCGCAGAGGTGATGACGCCGACACCGGTCGATAATCTGTGGCTCGTCAGCGGCGCCAGGGCGATGGTCGAAATGGCCAACCCCAACTTCGGCCAGAAGGGAAAAATCCTCCGACACATCAACGCATTGCAGGCCGATCACGTGGTCCTCGATCTCGGCGCCGGGAGCGCATTTAACGTCCTCGATTTCTTCCTCGTCGCACGCAAGGGCGTCCTCGTCGTGGTGCCGGAACCGACCTCTATCGAAAACGCCTATCACTTCCTCAAGGCCGCCTTCTTTCGCAAGCTCAAACGCGCGGAGCCCAGACCCCAGGTCCGCGCAGCGGTCAATCAAGTCATGAGTGGAAGCCATCGACACACCGTGCGGACACCCAGAGAGCTGATTGCTCGAGCCTGGGACGTTGATCCGGAGGTCGGTGCAGCACTTCTCATCGAAGCGGGGGGATTTCGACCCGCAATGATCGTGAACCGGGTCGACAACCCTCGCGACGAAGAGCTGGGCATGGATATGAAGTCGGCGTGCCAGGACTACTTCGGGGTTCGCCTCCAATACCTCGGTGCGCTGCCCACCGATCAGCTGATCGTTCGTTCTGTCATCGAGAAACGTCCGGCCGTCAAGTTCTACCCGCAGATTCCCTTTGTCGCCCGTCTTCGCGATATCGCCGATGAATTGACCTATGTGCGACCGAGGCGGTCATGACTGCCCGCCCGGATGACTGGGAGCTGCTGGGTCTCGAACCGGGCGCCGACATCTCCCGCGTCAAACAGGCCTACCGCCGCCGAAGATCCCTTTACGAGCCCACTACCCTAGCCACATATAACCTCTTCGACGACGATGAGCGGGAAGCGATGATCGCTCGGATCGAGGAGGCCTATCAGCGCATCGTCGGCACCGTGCCGCCACCTGCGACGATTCCGAAGGCCACGGAAACGCCCGCCACCGCGGTTGAGGTTCCCTCGGGGCCGATTCCCGATCCGGTTCGCGATCCGGGCGCCCACCTCCGACATCGGCGGCTCAGCCGAGGCCTCACACTGCATCAGATTGCCGCAGAGACAAAGATTGCGGTTACGATTCTCGAACAGATCGAGAACGAGGACTTCGCCGGCCTTCCCGCCGCCGCCTTCGTTCGCGGCCACGTCCAACAGTATGCGCGGGAGATTCGTCTCGAGAGCGCGGACGAGATGGCGAGCCACTACCTGGCCAAGATGAAGGCCGAATTTTCCGGGGACTGATAGAGATTTCAGAGCTCAAGGCAGTCGCCAGTAAGACGCGAGATGCGAGATCACGAATTCGGAATTCGGAATTCGGAAGTCGGAATTTTCCGCCC
Source organism: uncultured Thermoanaerobaculia bacterium (assembly GCA_965364305.1). Taxonomy (GTDB): domain Bacteria; phylum Acidobacteriota; class Thermoanaerobaculia; order Thermoanaerobaculales; family Sulfomarinibacteraceae; genus Sulfomarinibacter. Next base: position 5,072 of record CBDTWX010000266.1, on the reverse strand, counting down.
ACCCGGGTCCCGCACAACAGCTTCAGAGACAGGGGCAGCAGCAGCGATCAGAATCAGGTATCAGGGTCAGCCGCAGGGACCTGGCGCTGAATTCTGCCGCTGATCGAAAAAAAAAGGGCGCCCGGGGGCGCCCCTTTGCGGTTGGATGGTTCCAACATTACTTGATGCCGGCTGCCTCCTCGAGCATGTCGGTGGTCAGCGATTTCGGGCGCTCGATAGGGTAGCCGAGGGCGCGGTCCCAGGTGATGTTGGTCAGCACGCCGAGGGCGCGGCCGATGCCGAACAGGACAGTGTAGAAATCCCACTCGGTGAGACCGTAGTACCACTGGATCACGCCAGACTGGGCATCCACGTTGGGCCAGGGGTTCTTCGCCTTGCCCTGCTCCTCGAGGACACCCGGGGCCACCTTGTATATCATGCTGATGAGCTTGAAAAGAGGGTAGTCCGGAAGGTGCTTGAGGCAGAACTCGCGCTGCGACTCGTAGCGAGGATCGGTCTTGCGGAGCACCGCGTGCCCGTAGCCGGGGATCACCTGGCCGCTGTTGAGGGTGTCCCACAGGGCCTTCTTCACGAGCTCCTCGGTGGGCTCGACATCACCGAGCTTTTCCATGAACTTCATCGTCCAGCTCAGAACCTCCTGGTTGGCGAGACCGTGGAGAGGGCCGGCGAGCCCGTTAATGCCGGCTGACAGCGAGTAGTAGGCATCCGACAGCGCCGACGCCACGAGGTGAGTGGTGTGGGCCGAAACGTTGCCAGACTCATGGTCGGAGTGGAGGATGAAGTACATCCGCGCCACGTCGTCGTAGGGCTTGTCGATGCCCATCTGATGCGCAAAATTGCCGCCCATGTCGAGGTTCGGGTCCTCGGCGATCTGATCGTCGTCCTTGTACTTGAGGCGATAGATGAAGGCCGCCAGAACGGGCAGCTTGGCCATCAGGTTGCAGGCATCCTCGAACATTGGATCCCAGTAGTCCATCTTCGACATGCCTTCGTTGTAGCGCTTGACAAAGATCGATTCGCGCTGCATCGAAAGGATGCCGGCCGAGTACATCGTCATGGGGTGAGTGTCGCGCGGCATGGCGCGCAGGATGTCCTTGACGTAGTCCGGCAGCTGACGCCGGGTCTTGAAATCGGCCACCACCTCTTCCGCCTGCTCGGCGGTCGGGATGTCGCTGGTCATCAAGTAGTAGAAAAAGCCCTCGACGCTCGGGTACTCCTGGCCTTCAACCGCAGGCAGGGCGGCAAAGGTCTCGGGAATCGTACGACCCCGAAAGCGGATGCCCTCGAACGGGTCGAGGTACGAGACATCCGTGACCAGACACCTCACGCCGCGTGCGCCACCAATCGCCTGGGCGATCGTGACATCGCTGATCTTGACGTCGCCATGCTCTTTGAGCAGGCGCACGGTCCGTGGACGGTGCTCTTCAATCTTCTTGAAAAGGGTTTCTTTCAGAGTCGACATCGGTGCCTCCAATCATTTCTGCCGGCGGGAAAACTCGCGTCTCCACGACGAGGCTCCAGCTCGGTCGTTGCCCTTCAATCTCAACAAACTACGGACCCCTAAGTCGGTCTTCCGCGCGGTCGAGTATAGAGCTTGTGAAGAAGAGTGACAAGCTATTTTTCAGTTGCTCAGGCTCAAAACCTTTTAAATTGAGAAATGGAATGAATGACGACTCATTCATTTGACTTCTGCGTCCGCAGGCCTAAGAATCTGCGCGTGAGAGAAATCGCGGCTTACCCTCGCCCGGCGCAGCTGATTCTGGCCTTCCTGGACTCCGTCATCCTCTTGGCGAGCGGACTGGTCGCCGCCTGGATCCGTTTTGGCAGCTGGCAGTTTCTCAGAGAACTTTCTCAGATCCTCGACCATCCCGGGTTCATTGCCTACGCCATCCTGGCGCAGCTCGGACTGGCGATCACCTTTGACCTCTACCGGCCGGAAAGCTGGCGAACCCGAGACTACCTGCTTGCACGAATGGTCGCTTTGGGTATCAGTCTCGCCATGGCCCTTGCGCTGGGAAACTATCTGGTTCTGCCGTGGCGCTTTGGGCGCGGCCTCCTGGCCCTGACCCTGCTCCTCGCCTTGCCGATCCAGGCGCTGCTGCGTTTCATGTGGTACGAGGTCAACTCACGCCCGACAGCCCGCCGTGCCGTTGTGATCGGCACCGGCCCAATCGTCGGCGCTCTCGAGGACGTCCTCGCTGATCGACCGAACCCACCGTTCCAGATCGTCCGTCACCTGCCAACTCCCAATGGCTCCGAACAGGCGAAACTGACCAGTGCGGACCTCGCAGACACCGACTACGTGATCGTCGCCCAGATCACCGATGATGCCACGGCAGACAGACTGGCGGCCCTCAACTTCGGTGGCACGACGGTCATCGACTCGGCCGGCGCCTACGCCGCCCTGACCGGCAGGATTCCGATTCGGCAGGTGGACTCCCGCTGGTTCATCGCAACCGGCGACTTCTCATCGCTGGCCACGACCGGCTTTCACAGGGTGCAACGATTGCTGGATTTCGTGACCGCAATGGTTCTGTTGATCCTCACCTCGCCGCTCCTTCTGCTCGCCGCCATCGGCATATTCGTCAACGACGGCTGCCCGATCCTGTATCGGCAAAAACGTCTCGGCAGATTCGCCAGGCCGTTCACGCTGTACAAGCTTCGCACCATGCGGCGCACGGCTGAAAAGGACGGACCGCAGTTTTCGAACGACAACGACAAACGGGTCTTTCCCGCCGGCAAGATCCTCCGTCGATGGCGAATTGACGAGCTGCCTCAGCTGCTGAACGTCTTGAAGGGCGAGATGAGCCTGGTCGGGCCCCGTCCCGAACGGCCCGAGCTGGCCGAGCGGCTCGAGCGCGAAATTCCGTTCTACGCCTTTCGCTACTCGGTTCGACCCGGACTTACCGGATGGGCCCAGGTTCAATTCCCCTATTGCTCCGAGCCCGAAGAGCATCTGGTCAAGCTCGAGTACGATCTCTACTCGCTCCGCCATCACGGCCCTGCGCTCTACGTCATCGTTCTCCTGAGAACACTCGGCGCACTTGTATTCCCGCCGCGCGGCTACTGACCCGGGCATTTCCACCCCCCATCCCGATGCTCGATACTGGATGCTCGATGCTCGACTTGTCACGGCGTAGCTGCAAGCGAAGCCGGATCCGCCCACGCACCCACGCGATTTCAGCGGCAGGCGCAGCGGCACAGACCGCGGCACCAATCAGCGGTGGGGTTCAGCGATGCGTGTCTGCGGCAACGGCGACGACTGGCTTATCTACCCATCCTATGAGAAAAACCACTGCGTCGAGGTTGGCCGTTTCCCTGCGCGCTTCCCGAGAGGAGCCACCTTTGACATTGTTTGCTCGAATCACGGTTCCCTCCCGGAGGTTCGGGCTCAAACAATGTCAAAAATGGCACCTCCGCCGCACGCGGTCCCACCCACATTGAACACGACACCGCTCCGGTATAGGGGTGGGTGTGCGGGCGTGCGGCCTTGACTCCCCGCCGCCCGCGCACCATACTTCTCGCAGGTCTTTGGCGTTCTGAATAGACGTGTTTCCGTGGGGGTGCCCGCGCAGAGCTGGGCTGAGAGCACACCCCTCGAACCTGATCCGGATCATGCCGGCGGAGGAAATTGGAGACGCCCACCCACGATGCCGCAGCATTCTGGAGGAGCATTTCGATCCGCGGCACGGATCGGATCGATCTCCGGAGCAGCATCATGAACTCATGCAAAACTCTACTCATCGCCCTCGTGGTGGCGGTGTCCGGTTCGGCCGAAGGCCTCGACATCCGCGGCGCGTTGACTGACGCGACCACGACGCGCCCCATCTCCGGTGCGCGGGTTCGTGCCACGGCTCCTGGGATCGACCTCTCGACGACAACCGACCCCTCGGGCAACTTCGTCCTGGTGCTGGTCGATCCGCTCCCGTCGTCTCTCCGGGTCCGAGTCACTGCCACCGGCTACCAATCACTCGATCTCAACCTCAGCGAGCTTGCCCACAACCGACTCGTGTCTCTCGAAGCACATCCGCTGTTTGCCGGAGAGATCGAGATTACCGGGCTGCGAGCCGATGCAAACCAGAGTCCGGTGACGGTGACCAACGTCGAACGCGAGGACATCGAACGCCGCTACTGGGCGCAGGACGTGCCGGTCTTTCTCTCACCAGTGCCCGGTTTCTACGCCTACAACGACAGCGGGAACGGCGTCGGCTACTCGTATTTCTTTCTTCGGAGCTTCGACATGCGCCGTACAGCTGTCAGCATCAACGGCGTCCCGCTGAACGATGCTCACTCGCACGGTCTGTTCTTCATCGACCTCGCAGATTTTCTCTCCACCACAGGTGACATACAGATCCAGCGCGGGGTCGGCACCACGCTCTATGGCGGCAGCGCCATCGGCGGGTCGATCGATCTCAGGACGAGACAACCCGAGGCGAAGCGCCGACTCCGCGTCGCGGCCCTCGGCGGATCCTACGAGACTTCGCGATTCACCCTCGAGTACGACACCGGTCTGGTCGACGACCGCTGGGCGGCCACCTTTCGCTACTCGAAGATTTCGAGCGACGGCTACCGAGAGCTTTCCTGGACCGACATGTGGAACTATTTCGTCTCCATCGCCCGCTACGGGGAGAAGACGACTCTGCGCATCAACCTCTTTGGCGGTCCCGAGGAAACACACCTCGCCTTCGAGGGCGTTCCAAAGAGGTACCTCGACGGGGAGATCACCGGAGAACCTCGCCGCGACCGCCGGCACAACCCGCTCGAGTATCCCAACGAGATCGACCGCTTTTTCCAACCTCACTACCAGCTCGTCCACACCTGGCAAGCCGATGACAATTTGGCGCTCCAGAACACCCTTTTCTTCTTCTCCGGCGACGGGTACTTTCAGCAGTCCAAGGAGGACCGCTGGTTTCCCGAGTACGGTCTAGAGCCGTTCCCGGGCCCAGGCGGCGAGATCATCGAAACTACAGACCTGGTGAGGCGGCGCGAGGTCGATGAGTGGGACGCCGGCTGGATCCCAAATGTCGAGTGGCGGCACGGCGGCGGACGCGGGTCCCTTCAAACGGGGGCAG
>CBDTWX010000265.1:0-7720 GCA_965364305.1 uncultured Thermoanaerobaculia bacterium | reverse complement strand
GGTTGCACATGCACACCACTAGGATGGGGGACGCCCCTTCATATTGCCTCCGCTCGCTCGCTACGCTCCCTCGGTCGGAATGACAACGTGTAGCAGAAAAAACCGCCCTCCGTTTTGTGGGAGGGCGGGTGGGAATTCCGAATTCCGAATTCCGAATTCCTAGTTTCGAATTCTACTCGTCGTCCTCGTCCTCGTCCTTCGAGGCGGCGGCGATGATCTTCTCCTGCAGCTGCTTGGGGACCTCCTGGTACTCGGCGAACTCCATGTGGAAGTCACCGCGGCCCTGGGTGATCGAGCGCAGGGTCGGCGCGTAGGTCAGCATCTCGGCGAGCGGGACCTGGGCGCGGACCGTCGTTGTTCCGTCCTCGGAGTCCATGCCCTGGACGCGGCCTCGGCGGGAGTTGAGGTCACCCATGACGTCGCCGAGGTGATCTTCGGGGGTGTAAACCTCAATCTGCATGATCGGCTCGAGCAGGGTGGCCTTGCACTTGGCGGCGGCTTCCCGGAAGGCCTTGCGTCCGGCCAGCTTGAACGCCATCTCCGAGGAGTCAACCGAGTGCTCTTTGCCGTCAAGCAGGGTAATCTTGAAATCCACCATCGGATAGCCGGCGAGAACGCCGCGTTCGGCGGCTTCCTGGACCCCCTTGTCGACCGCCGGCCGGTAGCCCTGCGAGATCGAACCACCGAAGATCTTGTCGATGAACTCATAGCCCTTGCCGTAGTTGGGCTCCATCTTGACCGAGCACTGGGCGAACTGGCCCGAACCGCCGGTCTGCTTCTTGTGGCGCGTGGTCACCTCGGCCGACGATTTGATGGTTTCGCGATACGGGACCTTTGGCTGGTGGAGGACGACGTTGACCTTGTAGCGCCTTTTCAGCCGGCCAACGACCACCTCGACGTGGAGTTGGCCGGCGCCGGAGATCAGCATCTCCTTGGTCTGCGGATCACGCCCCACGGTGATCGTCGGATCCTCATCCTTGATCTTCGCGAGGGCCGAGGCGAGCTTGTTCTCGTCGCCCTTGGCCTCCGCCTCGAGGGCGAAGCTGATCGCAGGCTCGGGGATCGGGACCGGTGCCAGCACGATTTTCTTCTTGGCTTCACACAGGGTGTCGCCGGTGTGAGTGTCCTTGAGCTTGGGCAAAGCGCCGATGTCACCAGGGGCGAGCTCCGGCACGTGAACGAGGTCCTTGCCCTGAGGCGCGGACAGCGAACCCAACCGCTCGCTGGAACCGCTGACGGAGTTGTCGACCGTTATGTCGGTGGCCACGCCGCCGGTAAAAACGCGGAAGAGCGAAATGCGTCCGGCGAAAGGATCGGAGATGGTTTTGAAGAGGTAGGCGGAAAAGGGCTCATCGGCCGAAACCGCAAGCTCTTTCTCCTCGCCGTCGACGGTTGCCGTCACCGGCCGCCAGTCCGGGGCCGGGACGAGGTCGACGAGCGCGTCCATCACCGGCTGGACGCCGATGTTCCTGGCGGCCGCAAGAGCGAAGACAGGGTACAGCTCGCGAGCGGTGATGGCTTTTTTGAGGCCGCCGGCAAGAGTCTCGGCGTCGAGCTCCCCCTCCTCGAGGTACTTCTCCATCAGCTCCTCGTCCTGCTCGGCAACCATCTCCATGAGCGCTTCGCGCGCCGACGCCACCTCGTCCGCCATGTCGTCCGGCACATCGCCGTCGTTCACCTTGCCGCTCTCGTCGTGCTCCCAGGTGAACGCCTTGCCGCTCACCAGATCGACGACGCCGGAAAAGGCCGACTCCTCACCGATGGGCACCTGCAGCGCGGTGACCTCGCGGCCGTACTTCTTTTGCAGCGCTTCAAAGACCCGCGAAAAGGAGGCCCGATCGCGATCCATCAAATTGATGCCGAAGAGAACCGGCAAATTGTTCTCCGCCGCCGCCTTCCACATCTTCTCTGTCTGAACTTCGATGCCGCCCACCGCGGAGACCATCATCATCGCCGCGTCGGCGACTCGGAGACCCTGCAGCGCATCGGTGGAAAAAATCCCGTAACCGGGCGTGTCGATGAGGTTGACCTTGACGCCGCGGTGCTCGAAGTGCGCCACGGCGGTGTTGATCGTGATCTTGCGGTCGTGCTCGTCTTCGTCGAAATCGGTGGTGGTGTTGGCGTCGTCCACCTTGCACAGCCGGTTGACGGTGCCGCTATCGAAGAGCAGGGCCGAGACCAACGAGGTCTTGCCGGTGTCGGGGTGGCCCACCATCGCCACGTTGCGGATGTTCTCTGTCGCATAGACGGTCATGGATATCTCCTCTGCTCGTCGGGTGATGCCCGAAAGATATTCGTCTCAGTCGCTCGCCGCCGCCGGGTTCGGGTCCTCGCCTGTGAGCAGGCGATACGCTTCTCGGTAGCGGGCGAGGGTGCCTTCCACGACTTCCGGCGGAAGGGTCGGAGCGGGCGGCTCCTTGTCCCAGCCACTGGCCTCGAGCCAGTCGCGCACATACTGCTTGTCGAAGGAGGCCTGGGAGCGCCCCGCCTGGTAGTCGTCGGCCGGCCAAAAGCGGGACGAATCGGGGGTCAGAGCCTCGTCCATCCAGACGATGTGCCCATCGCCATCGAAACCGAACTCGAACTTGGTGTCGGCAATCAGGATGCCGCGATCACGAGCATAGCTCGCGGCGGCGGTGTAGAGCTCGAGAGTCAGATCACGCAGACGCGTCGCCGTCTCCTCGCCGACAATCTCCACCATCCGTTCGAAGCTGATGTTTTCGTCGTGGCCGTCGGTGGCCTTGGTGGCCGGGGTGAAGATCGGTTCAGGGAGCTCGGCGGACTCGTTCAGACCACCCGGCAGCTCGATGCCGCAGACCTTTTGATCGGCCTGATACTCCTTCCAGCCGGAGCCGGCGAGATAGCCGCGGGCGACACATTCGACCGGTATCGGTTCGAGGCGCTGCACGTATACGCTGCGTCCAGCGAGCTCTCGGTGACCGTTAAACGGAGCCGGAAAGTCCTCGAGCTCGGTCGCGAGGAGATGGTTGGGCACCCGGTCGGCAAACTTGCGGAACCAAAAGGTCGAAAGCCGGGTGAGGATCTCTCCGCGACCGGCGATCCCGGGCGAGAGGACGCTGTCGAACGCGCTGATCCGGTCGGTGGCGACGAGGAGCAAACCTTCGTCGGTGGCATAGATATCACGCACCTTGCCCCGGCTCACCAGGTTCCCCTCGGGGACGACAGTGGTGAGCAGAGCCTCGGTCATCGACTCAAGCTTTCCCGCCCGCGATGATCGCGTTCGCCTGACGCGCCATGCGCGACTTGTAACGGGCGGCGGTGTTGCGGTGGAACACTCCCTTGCGCCAGCCGGTGTCGATGACCGACATGGTGTCGGGCAGCAGCTCTTTCACCTTGTCCGCATCGCCCTCGGCCATCGCGGCCCGCATGAGGCGCATCTGGCGCCGAACGCGGGTGCGCACCGAACGATTGCGCATTCTGCGCTCGAGAGATTGTCGGTGACGCTTGCGCGCCTGCTTTTTCGTACCCTTGATCGTAGCCATCGGATCGCTTCTCCTTCAATTGAACACAGCCCTCACGGCCGCATCGGGTCGCACATGATAGCGGAAACCGCCGATTCCCGCTAGTCCTGGGGGGCTCGGGGCTCGGGGCTCGAGCCCTAACGAATGGTGAGTCCGAGAGAACGCAGCTGCTCTCGTGCGAGATCCGCCTCGCGGGTGCCCGGATGCTCGTAGACGACGTATTGCAGGTTGACCACGCCCTGGCCCTGATCACCCATCTTGAGGTAGATCAGGCCCTTCTTGAGCTGGGCGGCCGCGGCCTTGTCCGAGGTCGGATAGTCCTCGAGGACTTTGGAGAACATCTCGAGCGCTCGGTCCGGCTCTTCCTTGGCGTCGTAGCACTCACCGATCCAGTACAACGCGTTGTCCGACAGCTCGGTATCCGGCCACCGCCTCAGATACTCTCCGAAGCCGTCCGCCGCGAGATCGTAGTTGCCGCGCATATAGTCCTCGTAGGCGCTGCGATAGAGCTCGTCCGGGGTCGACGCCCCGGTGGACGACAACGTGCTCGCGGCGCCCGCACCGGCGGCCGCGACACCCTCGGGCCCGGCCTCTCCTTCGCCGGTCGGTGCAGCTGTGACCGGCGGCAGGATCGCCGCAGTCGAGCGCTGAGATCTCACCGCCGCCAGCTCCTGTGAGATCTGCTGCAGTCGGCGAGTCGTCAGATCGAGGCTCGCGTGCAGGGCCTCGATCTGCTCCTGGAGCTCGGCGACCCGCTGCGCGAGATCCGCGTTGGACCGCATGTTCTTGTTTGTCAGATCCTGCATCGATGATTCCATGGCCTGGAGATCGCCCTTGTCGAGGACGTTGGTCTCGAGCTGTTCCACGGACCTCTGCACATCGGTGATCTCCCGGTGCAGCAGGGCCATGTCGTCGGTCGAGCTGCACGAGACAACTGGTGCGACCAGGACGAGAATCGCGGCGAACGAAAGTAACGGACGCATCTCTGTCCTCCTATCGGGCGACGATGACGAAATGGGAACGGCGATTGAGGCTCCACGCGCTCTCGTCGTGACCGCGCATGAAGGGCCGTTCCTCACCATAGGAGATGATTTGAATACGCTGCGGGGCGATGCCGAGAAAGACCATGTAATCGCGCACCGCACTGGCCCTGCGCTCACCCAGCGCGAGGTTGTACTCGCGGGTATTTCGTTCGTCACAGTGGCCCTCGACGAGTATCGAGATCGTGGGGTGGTTTTGCAGCCACGCCGCGTTTTTGGTCAGCGTCCCGCGGGCTTCGGGCGTGAGGTCGAAGCGATCGGTGTCGAAGAAAACGTCCTCGAGATACCCACGGGCGTTGAGCTGGGCGAGGTCGTCGGGCAGCTCCTCGGTCACCTCCTGCGAGACGATGGTCTCGGTCTCGGGCTCCTGCACGACCTCCTCCGGCATCGTGCTGGGCACCGCGGTCGGCGCCGGGGTGGGTGAGGGCGGCGGGGCCTCGACCTTCGAGCCGCTGCTCGTGCAGGCACCCATGTAAAGAGCCAGGAAGATCACCAGGATGGTCGCCGTGCCACGCGTCACATTCCGCATCGATGCCTCCTTCAGGGCTGATGATTTCGATAGATCAACCGCACGGCTGGCCCTGCTGCACCCGCTGCCGTGCGTTATAGACTGTGCGGGCCCACTCTATCAGGCCGCGGTGACGCGAACAACCAAAGGCCACAAACAGTTTTCTAGTCCGTGTGACCTCCGTCATTCACAGCATTTTGTTCATCCGCAGCGAGCCCACCGGTCGGTCGTGCCAAACGATCGGCGCGCCGCTCTTTGCTGAGAAAATCGTAAAGCACCACCGAGCCCGCCACGGCCAGGTTGAGGGATGGGACAAGACCCCACTGCGGAATCTGAACCACCAGCTCGGCATCGTCCAGGAGTTCTGCCGGTACGCCACCTAGCTCGGCTCCGAGAAGAAAGCACGGCCGCTCGGGATACTCGGCATCGAAGAGATTGACCGCGCGTTTGTCGAGCTCTACCGCCACCAAATTCAGCTCCCTGTCTTCGAGGTGGCTGCGGAAGGCGTCCGCGTCGGGCAAATGCGTGACCGTCGTGAACAGCTCGGCCGTTCGCGCCGCCTCGACGTTCCAGTCCCGCTCGCCGATCAGAAGAACTTCCTCGGCTGCGACCGCGTGAGCGGTTCGCACCAGCGAACCCACGTTGTGCTCCTTGGTGATATTCCAGGCCGCAATCGCCATCGGCCGCAGGCCGCGTCGGTACTCCTCACGCCGACGCTGCCGACGCTCGAGCCGGCGTTGCATGGCGAGCTGGTGTTTGAGGTCAGTCAAAGCAATTCCCAGCGATATTTTCGCATGGCGAAACTACCGCTGGGAATTGCTGAAATGGCGTAACGATCGAATCCCGGGGAGTCAAATCGAGCCGTACCGATCCTCACAAATCAGGTACGCCCAACGACATCTATCCTCGGAGCATGCGAGTCACGGGCCCTGAAGGGCCCGCCTACATAGTTATTTGATTTCAAAGCTTACCGCTGTAGGCGCGTCCTTCAGGGCGCGCTAGATTATCGCCCCATGTCCATCGGACGGTTTCATCTAATATGTGGGGATAGGATATAGGCTCTTCACCAGCCTCCGGGCGCAGGGCCCGATACACCGCATCCAGCGCCGTTGTCTACAAACCTTCCCCAACAGCAATTCAGCCCGTTGATTCGTCGCACGAATCAACGGGCTGAATTGCAGAAATAACGAAACCCCGCGGGAGCGGGATTTCGTCGCGGCGGGTGTGCCCGCCCGGACCTTTTCAGTGGGTAACGCGGCTGTGAGGTCCGTTCAACACCCGCGGTCCCAGGGGACACTTCCAATATGGAATCTCTGATCGCCGGTGTCAAGGGGGGTAAAGGGGGTGAATCTCGTGACCCACAGGGCGCGGATCGAAGATCAAAGGGGCACCCCGTGTCAGGAGTTCAGAAGAAGGGGCTCAGGATCCAGGATGCACTGTGCAGACGAGACCGCACCGATCCGTGTTTCCTGATCCTCCTTTCTCTTGGCTTCTCAACCCTTTGTCAACTGCTCCGGGCCAAACGCGTCGGGCAACAGGTCGGCGACGCTGGTGAAGATCCGTTCACCTTCGCGGTTTGCCAGCACGATCGGAAAATCGCCGAACTCCGACAGCACCTGGCGGCATGCGCCACAGGGCGACACCGGAGGGCTGGTCCCGGTAGCCACCGCCAGCGCCTCGATACCTCGAGCACCCGCCGCAACCGCCGCTGCCACGGCGTGTCGTTCAGCACAGACGCTGAGGCCGTAGGAAGCATTTTCCACATTGCACCCCACGTGGATGCGGCCGTCGAGATCGATGATCGCCGCGCCTACCAGGAATCTGGAGTACGGCGCACGGGCTCGCGCCCGCACCTCGAAAGCGGCGTCAACGAGCTGCGCGATCGTCTCCTTGGAGAGGCCCTTCATGCTGCCACTATACGCTGTGCTTATTTCTTGCTCGATCCGGATGACCTGGGCCGGCTGCTGCTGGCGGAAGAACGCGACGAGCTGCCACTGGAGCGGCTGCTGGATGCGGACGGCCGCGAGCCACCACCGCTCGAGCGGCTGCTGCCAGCGGACGGACGCGAACGGCTCCCGGAGGAACGACTGCTTCCAACAGAGGATCGGGAGCGGCTTGACGAAGACCGCGAACCGCTGATCGTTCGCGAAGACGGCGCCGACGAGTATCCACGGACGCTGCCGGCCGAGCCTCGCGAACCCGAACGCGGTACGCTCGATGTCGACGGCGGACGGCTGTAGATCGAGGACGAGGTTCCCGGCACGATCACTGGCCTCGACACACCGGATCTCCCAGTGGTGGAGCGCGGCGCGACAAGCTGGCGACTCCCGGCCGAGGACGCGGATCCACCCGAACCGGAATCCACTCCACCACTTCCCGAGTACATGGTCGGCCGGTAGAGGTTTGGTTGCGCCGAACGCGACGAGCTCGAGCGGGAGAACGGCGAGCCGTCACCTGCGGACAGGCGCGGCGCGACCGTCTGCCGGCTCGTGACGGCGGCGGTCGACGAGCGACGGCTGAGGTCTGAAAACGTCGTCTGTCGGCCAAGCGATCTCGCGGTCTCCGCTGGCAGCGAGCTGTTGCGCGCCATCAGCGGGGTCACGTCGACATTCGATCGAGATTCGACGTCCAGGAAGACGCGCTCGATGTCGCTTCTCTGTCCGAGGCGCTCACGATACCGGCCGAAATAC
>CBDTWX010000264.1:0-7744 GCA_965364305.1 uncultured Thermoanaerobaculia bacterium | reverse complement strand
CCCTCACTGCTCTCGAGGTGGAGTCGGGCGCGCTCGATGAGATGCTTAACGAAGGCGCGGCGCTCGCCCGGGAAGCGACCGCCGACATGCTCATGCTCGAGCTCGAGCGGGAGCCGTCTGACGAGGATCTGGCGGCCCTCGAATCGGTAATGCGGGCGGGTCTGGCGGAGTTCCTGACCGCAGAGGTGTGGCAGGAGACCGCTGCCAAGGTCTATGCGGAGAACTTCAGCGCCGCCGAGCTGCAGGAGACCGTGGCCTTTTATTCCTCGCCGACCGGTCGCAGAATTCTGAGCCTCGGTGGAGCCCTCGACGAGGCCGTCGGAGAAGCGGTCGAAGCCGCACTCGAGGTACACCAGGAAGAGTTCTCTGCCCGAGTCGATGCGGCGCTGGCCGAACGGTTCCCGGAGCTTGCGGAGGGAGGCTCGTGATGCAAGGTCTCAACAGGTGGCGAGCCCCGACACTGTGGACGGTCCTGGTGGCAGTGCTCGTGACGATCGCGTTAATACCTCCGTCGCCGGCCGAAGCACAGTCGCAGACCATGCAGAGGATCCTCTATGGCGAGGTCGTGTCCGCCGAACGCATCACGATTCGCGACCGACCGACTGGACGCGGCGCGCAGGCCGGCTCGACCGTTGGTGCGGTGGCGGGCTACGCTCTGGCAGACGGACGGGATCGCTGGCTCGGTGCGCTGGTCGGCGGGGTCCTCGGCGGCGCTGCCGGGAATGCGGCCGAAAAAGCGAAGAAGAAGAAGCCCGGTTGGGAGCTCGTCATCCGTCTCGAGAATGGCGAAGAAATCGGCGTTCAGGTGCCGATGGACAAGCGGAACCGAGCCATCTACACGCCCGGAGATCGGGTCCGCATGATGTCCGGGCCCAACGGCCAGACCAAGGTGACCAAGGTGAAATGACCTGAGTCTGGGCCATCTGGTCGGCCGGCACGGACTGGTCCTCGGCATCAACATCATCGATGAGCCGACATCGGGGGTGGATCCGAACGAAAACGGCCAGTCCGACGACCGTTTGATCCGGCCCTGTATCGCGGGGCTACTCAAGTTCTGAAGCTCGTGTCGCTCCTTGGGGAGCGTGGTCCGAGAAAAGAGGATTGACGGTGGCGTTGGCGCGCCGGCATTCAGGATTGTCGACGCCGGGACTGAACGGAGGAGGATCATGTCACGTTCAAAGAACCGACCGTTGCTGGGATTCGTCGCAGCGTGCTTCGCGACCGTCCTGATGGTTCCTGGCGTCGGCGAGACGGCAAAGAAGAAGAAGACCCCGGACTACGTGCTGACCTCGGCCGAGCTCCAGCTCGAGCTCATGAGCTACGCGGATCGCTACGCCGCGACGGTGGCCCAGGCGATAGACGATGTGGAACGGCTCGATCCTTCTCCCGAGGTCCGCCGCGCCATTCTCGGAGACTTGGTCTTCTCGGCAGCCGCAGCCTTCACCATCGCCGCGGATGCGGATCCACAGTTGGCCCTGCTGGACATGGTGGTCATGACCACACTGGGCCGGATCGTTTATGAGGACTACTGGCCGGAGAAGCTCGGAGAGGCCACTGCGCCAGTGATTGCAGCCTTCGAGAAGCTGGAAAGAGATATCTGGCAGGTGGCGGCGCCGATACTCGACGCTGACCAGCAGCAGGAGCTGCGCGAACGGATCATGAGTTTCCGCGAAGCCAATCCGGAGCTCAGCACCTTCAGCCATCTGCGATTTGCCGACTTTCCGTCCAGACGGCCCGAGTCGACCCTCAAGAAGAAACGATCGGGAGGGATCTTCAGTTCGGTCAGGAACATCACCGAGCAGGTGGAGCAAACCCGGCTGATGGCTGAGAGGGCCATGTTTCTGTCGACCCGGCTGCCGCTGCTGGCCGGTGGATTTGCCGACATCTGGGTGACCCGACTCGCGTTCAACCCTGCGCTCGAGGAGCTCAGGGGGGACGTGAACACATTCGCGGAGGTGTCGGACCGCCTCGCCTCAGTCGCGGAGCAGCTGCCCGAGACCATCAACGTCGAGCGCAAGGAGACCATCGAACAGGTGGCGAAGGAGGCAGATGCCCTCAGGTACGAAGCCATCGAGCATCTGTTCGAGGGTGTGGCCCGGGAACGTCAGGAGATCCTCAAGCAGCTCATCGAGGAGGAGGAACGCTTGGGGGGCCTGGTCACTGAGCTCCGTCACACACTTGCCGAGGCCAACACGCTGACGGTGTCCGTGGACACGCTCGCCCAGAGATTCGATGTCGGGGCGCCGCTGGAACCCGGAGAGAAACCGTTCGATATCGACGACTATCGGGCGACGATCATCGATTCCCGCGCAGCGATCGCCGAGACCAACGGTCTGGTCCAATCGGCCAACGAGCTCCTGAACTCGCCGGGGGCGAATCAGCTCGTGCCGAGTCTGGTGGCGGCCATCAACCAGGCCGGCGAGACCAGCGAGGGACTCATCAACCACACCGTGATCAGGGCAATGTTTTTGATCCTGATTTTTCTCGTCGGATTAGTCATCGCCAGGCTCTGCTACCGATGGCTCGAAATACGCCTCTTCGGGAGCGCGTCCGGGGCATAGTGCCTGCCGAGCCGGACGAGGCCGAGAATTGCGGCGGCTATTGACACCGGACCGGAATGCACACCGCCTCAGCGCGACCACATTCTGAATAGGCCGCCGTCATTTTTCATGGTAATATGACGACGATATGGGCAAAACCGTATACTCCAGGGTTCTTCAATTGCCGGCCACGAGCTTTTTTCTGTTCGGAGCCCGCGGGGTCGGCAAGACCACCTGGGCCCGGCTCCAGTACGAAGGGGCCCGCCGTGTCGACCTTCTCGATGAGGCCTTGTACCAGCGATTGCTGGTTGAGCCGGAGCTCTTCGCGGGGATCCTGCGGACAGTGGACGAGGACCAATGGGTGGTTGTCGACGAGGTGCAGCGAGTACCAGGTCTGCTCAACGAGGTCCACCGCTTCATCGAGGAGCGCCGCTTGCGGTTCGCCCTGCTCGGTTCGAGCGCGCGAAAGCTCAAGACGGCGGGCACCAATCTCCTCGCCGGTCGCGCGCTGTGGAAGACCATGCTGCCTCTGGTGCCGGAAGAGCTCGGCGGCGATTTCGATCTCGAGAAGACCTTGCGCTTCGGGTCGATCCCGTTGGTTTGGACCGCGGATGATCCGCGCGCGACCCTCGAGGCCTACGTCCAGCTGTACCTGCGCGAGGAGATCAAGGCGGAGGCGCTGGTACGAAATCTGCCCGGGTTCGCCCGATTTTTGCCTGTCGCGGCGCTGTGCCACGGCCAGGCCGTCAATGTCTCGTCGATTGCCCGCGACGCCGGAGCTGCGCGGACGACCATCGCCGGCTACCTCGACATTCTCGAGGACACCCTGCTGGCGTGGCGGCTGTCCGCATTCGAGGCCAAGCTGCGAGTACGGGAGAGAAAGCACCCGAAGCTCTATTGGGTCGACCCGGGCATCGTGCGCGCCGTCAAGCGGCAGCTCGGCCCGGTCGGCGCCGAAGAGCGGGGTGCGTTGCTCGAAGGCTGGGTCCACTCACTGCTGAGGGTGTACGGCCATGAACGGGACCTCTTCGAAGAGATCCACTACTGGTCGCCCCTGCAGGCTCGCGGGGTCGAGGTCGACTTTGTGCTCCGCCGCGGCGGCGAGCTTCTGGCCGTCGAGGTGAAGGCCGCAAAGACGTACTCCCGGTCCCAGCTGGGCGGCCTCAAGGCGATCGGCGAGCTGCCCAACGTGGTGCGGAGAATCCTCGTGTACGGTGGAATGGATCAACTGGAGGTCGCCGACGGCGTCGAGATCTGGCCTGTTCGACATTTGAATGAAATGCTCGAGGAGGATCGGCTCTGGCCATGACATTTGATGGGCAGCTTCGCGTTGGGGCAACTCGAGTCTGATCGGGAGGAAACAAACGACGATGCGCAATCTCTTCAAGAAACCGGCGGTCCATGTGATCATCCTCGGCCTGGTCCTGGCCGCCGCGATTCTATTGGCCAAAGGCCCGCCGGTGACCGACGCGTCGCGCCGGGTGGTCGTGACGGGCGCTGATCTCCTGCAACAACGGGCCGCTTTCAAGCGCACCTGGCAGCGCGAGCCGACCGCGGAGGAGCTTCGAGGGGCGCTCAAGCAGCACATCCGGCAGGAGGTGCTCTACCGCGAGGCGCTGGCCCGAGGCTACGACCGCGACGACCTCGTGGTGCGGCGCGCCATGCAGCAGAAGATGGAGTTCCTCGCCGCATCGCAGGCGATGCAGGAGCCGCCGACCGAGGAGGAGATCGAGGCCTTTTTCGCCCTCCGTCAAGAGCGCTACCGGTTGCCGGCGGTGCTGAGCTTCAGCCAGGTCTACCTGAGCACCGATCGGCGCGGTGTGGGCGTCGAGCAGGCGGCGATCGATCTGCTGGCGCGGTTGCGCGCGGAGGATCCCGACAGCGAGGCTCTCGCGTCGTGGGGTGATCCCATCATGCTTGACACCGTCTATTTCGATCGGACGGAAGGGGATGTCGGCGCGACCTTTGGCGAGGTCTTTGCCGAGGCGCTGGTTCGGCTCCCGATCGGCGAGTGGCAGGGTCCGGTGAGCTCGGGCTACGGTCTCCACCTGGTCAAGGTGACCGAGCGCGAGGACTCGCGGGTGCCCGAGTGGCGTGAGGTCGCCACCCGTGTCGTCGGCGATATGGAGTTCGAGGCCAAGGCGGCGGCGCGGGACCAGCTGTACCAGGAGATCGCCCAGAACTACGAGGTCTATCTGGACAACGAGGTCAGAGATTTTCTGGAGTCGGCAGGATGAATGGCTGGCGGTTCGCCGCCTTCATTTCGACCGTCCTGCTGATGATGGCCGGGGCGGCCACTGCCGATGTCGCGTTCCCGGCGCGTCTCGATGTCATCGAGCGCGATGCCGGCGTTTTCGAGATCACCTTCACGTTGCCGATCGTCCAGGGCCGCAAGCTGCGGGCCGAGCCCCGGATGCCGCCGACCTGCGTCGAGACCACGCCGCGCAAGTCCGGCGCAAGCGCCGGCGGCTTTACCTCGACCTGGACCGTCGAGTGTGAACCGGCTTCGCTGGCGGGCGAGGCGATCCTGATCGAGGGGCTGCTCGGCACCCAGACCGATCTCGCCTTCACGTTGACGATGCTCGACGGCCGCAGCTACTCGACGATCCTCCGACCGTCGCGGCCGGGTTTCCTGGTGCCGCAGAAACCGTCAAAGGTCAGCCTGGCGGCCGAGGCGATCATGTCCGGCCTGCGTCGGACCCTCCGTCAATTGAGCCTGTGGCTGGTGGTCGCCGTGGCGGCCATGCTCGGCCAACGTCCACGCGTTCTCGCACGAGCGGCCGCGGCGTTTGCGCTCGGACATCTGGTCGCTCAGTGGATGGGCGGTCAGGGCTGGCTCGAGGTCTCAAATGCTGTCCGTGACCTGCTGGTTTGGTCGACGATCGCCGTGCCGGCGATCCGCCTCGCAAGTGGCGACGAGGATTGGAAGCACTGGCTCGCGCCGTTGTGGATGACGGCGCTGCTTCTGGGTTTGCTCTTCGGTGGTGCGCAGCCGGAGGCGTTGCCAACCGAGGGGCTTTCGCATGCCGAACAGCTCCTGGCGTTGATTCTCTTTTCGATGGGAAGTGGGGCCGCGATGCTCCTCATGGTGGCGGCGGCCCGCGAGCTGACGGTGCTGCTCGATCTGGCAGCCGAGGGTCGCTGGCGCGAGACCGGACACCGAGCTGCGGGTTATCTGATCGGCAGCCTCGCGGTGGCGATGGTGGTGGCGCTGCTGGTCGGCATCTCGATGAGCGTCGGCGGCGGTGTGCGCGCGCCGCTCGAGCTCGCGCTGCTCGCGGCCGTTCTCGGGCCAACCATGTCGCTGATCGGAGGGAAAGGCGGTAGCCCTTCTCTTGGGTTTGCGGTGCTGGCCGTCGTGGGTGCTGCGATGGGTCTCGCGCGAACTCCGTTGCCCGCGGCCAGCCTCCTGACGCTCGGGTCGATGCTCGTGCTCGGGGGCGCTCTGGCGTTGGCCAGGCCACTTGAAGTTCGATGGGCCCTTGCCGTCGCGGTGGTGGCGGTGCCGGCCCACGGCTGGTCGACCGCCGCGATGCTGGTCGAGAACGTGTCGCGTTCGACGGCCGCGACCCTTGGGGCCCTGCTGGTCGCGGTCTGCGTTTTTTACGCCAGTCTGGTGGCGTCACGAAATCTCGATGCGGGAGAAGTCTCGCTCCCGGCTCGGTTGCTCGGAGCCGGCGTGGCGATGCTGGCCGTCGTTTGGAGATTCAGCGAGTATCGGTTGTGGTTTGAACGGGAGGTCGCCACCGAGGCGGCGCTCGGGCTCGCGCGGCTGCCGTTGCTGTCGATCGGACTGCTGATCGTGGCGGTCGTCTGGTGGGAGCGATTCAGGCGAACCACGATTTCGCTGGAACCTGTGAAGCGACCCCAACGGCGGCATCGCATCGCATTCTTGGGCGCCTTCCTGCTGCTCCCCTACGGCACCCTGGCCGTACCGAACCCGTTCTTTGCAGCCTACGCGCCGCGCGGCGAGGGAGCCAGGCTGATCATGTCGAAGGTCCTGTCGGACACCTACGAGGCTCTCAACATCAAGGACGAGGAGGCGCTCTACGACGCCCTGGCCGAGAGCGTTGCAGGGGATCTCATCGGTGATCTCTACCTCGACAATCGGCGGCGTTTGACCGCCGGCGTCCGGCAAGGCACCGAGGTGACGATCCGCGGCGTCAGCGTCCTGGAGATCGGCGAGCCGAACGAGGTGGCGGCGGCCGCTGGAGGCTACTCGTATGACTGCCGCTGGGCGGTGGTGGCGCGGGTCCAGCCCCTCCAGCACGTCCACCACCGGCGCCAGATCTACTCCGGGGTGTTGACCCTCCGCGCCGAGGAAGGACGCTGGAAGGTCGCGGGGGTCGAGCTGCTGAGCGAGGACCGGGAGGTGGTGCCATGGGAGCCGACGTGAGGGACGCTGGTGGCCGGTGGGCGCTCTTGAAAGAGTGAAAAGTGAAAAGTGAAAAGTGAAAAGTGAAAGATTTGGAATGAGGAATTGGGAATGCCGCCCACTCACCCATGTGAATTCGGAATTCGGAATTCGGAATTCGGAGTTTCAACCCGCCCACCCGCCCGGGCGGCTGACCCTCGAGCCGTGGTGGCTCGGCTCCGGGCGAGCGCGTATCGTCCCTTCGTGCTCGTGCTCGTGCTCGTGCTTGGCTTTTCCCCGGCGGCAGCACAGGACGGGTCCGCGGAGTCAGATCCAGCCGGGCCCGAGTTGGCCGAACAGGAACCGCCGGGCGAGAAGGGAGAGCCTCAGGATTCGGTTGAGCCCCTCAAGGCCTTCGAGTGGGGGTCGAAAGGTCTCGATATCCGGAGCCGCGACGGCAACTTCCACGCCCATATCGACTGGCGGGCACAGCTGCGGTTCACCAGCCGGGACTTCGACGACCCGATCGCCCCTGGTTCTTCAACGGCCACCGCAACAAGCTGACCTTTGATTTCAGCCGCCTCCACGACCGCAGCCAGGAGATCGGCCGCCGCTGGGAGAACCGCGTCCGTCTGCAGTGGGATGTGTCTTTTTAGTCGGTTTTACCGCGAACGAGCAGCTTGTCATTCCGAGCGAGGCCTGAGGCCGAGCCGAGGAATCTGTGGGTCATGAAGCAGCAAAGACATGCTTGTCATAGATCCCTCCGCTCGCTCACTCCGTTCACTCGGTCGGGATGACACATAAAGGTGGTGGGATTTACAACCAAAGGTGGTCGTTGCCGTTGAAAAAC
>CBDTWX010000263.1:0-7760 GCA_965364305.1 uncultured Thermoanaerobaculia bacterium | reverse complement strand
TGGGAGAGCTGTGGTATGTGTTCAGCAAGCATCTCCGGACCGCCGGCTCCTTCGCGATCTACGACATCAGCAGCCCACATGGTGAAGTCGACTGGCAGCTCTGGTCGCTCCGCCTCGACTATATCGTCAGCTCGACCCTCTCGGCATCGGGCTATGTGCAGCACAACTCGTCGACCGAAACGACCCTCCTCAACCTTCGCCTCCGGTGGATTCTGAAAAACGACTCCAACCTTTACTTCGTCTACAACGAGGGAGAGGTCAATGAACCGGGTGCACCGGTTCTCCGCAACCGCGAGCTGGCCCTCAAGGTCAGCTACCGGTTCTTCCTGTAGCAATTCATCCGTTGCGCGGACGAATTGCGGAAGGCACGAACCTCAACAAACTCACACAATATTCGGTAGTATTTCCGGCGGGGGCCCCATGTCTCGACCGTTCAGCGTCGTCCCGATGCACCCGGGCAGTCTTCTCGGCGAAGATGAGATCGAAGCCATTTGCGGCAGTTACTTCAGTGCTTTCGAAACGATTGGCGGCAAGCGTCGCCCGGCAGACGATTATCCCGACAACGGCGCGCCTCTCTTTCTCCTGGTGGCAACCGGAGGAAGCGAGGAGGTCATCCTCAAATGGTGGGCCAACCGTCCCCAAACGATGGCCGGCGAGCCCCTGTATCTGATCGCCAACCCGGCCCAGCTCGACCCGAAGAGCGACACCCTGTGGTTGGCTCACTGCACCGTCCCCCGCACGCTGGTCGAAAGCTATCGTCTGCGTTCCCACTTCGAGTCGGGATTGGGTGTCGGAATCCAAGGGAAACTCTCCGAAGGCCCGGTCACGCTCCTGCGTATCGGAGGGAAGGGGTTGGATCGGGTGTGGCTCGCCGAGGGCGAGATTCTGCAATCCGGCAACGCCGAAAATCTCTGTCGCACGCAGGTGGAGATTCGATTGACACACGGCGGCAAGGTCACTGATCTGCTGCGAGCACCGCTGGGGAACCACCTCGTGCTGGCGCCCGGCCACCACATCGATCGGCTCGAGCGTTGGCTGGAGTACCATCCTTTTTTTGAAGGCTCTGCGACCACCGGCGGTCGAGGCGAGTCATGAGTTGCTTTTGATCGTGTTATCGCATATGTACTGAGGCGACGTGGGCGAACAGGGAGGATCACATGTCGAAGAAAGTCCTGGTAGCAACCGAGAAACCGTTTTCACCGGCGGCCGTCGAACAGCTTATGGAAGTGTTCAGGGCAGCGGACTACGACGTCGAGCTGCTCGAAAGCTACACCGACAAGGCGGATCTTCTCGCGGCAGTCGTCGATGCGGACGCGATGATCATCCGCAGTGACAAGGTGACGGCGGAGGTCCTGGACGCTGCCAAGAAGCTCAAGATCGTCGTCCGGGCGGGCGCCGGGTACGACAACATCGACTGCGCCAAGGCCGCCGAGAAGAATGTGGTTGCCATGAACACCCCCGGCCAGAACTCGAACGCCGTGGCGGAGCTCGTGTTCGGCATGATGGTGATGGCGGCCCGGAACTACTACAACGGCAAACCGGGCACCGAGCTCCGCGGCAAGAAGATCGGCATCCACGCCTACGGGAATGTCGGCATGTACGTTGCGAAGGTGGCGCACGGCTTCGGTATGGACGTTTATGCGTTCGACCCATTCGTCGACGACAGCGCCATCAAAAAGGACGGCGTGACGCCGGTCGGCACAGTCGAGGAGCTCTACGAGACCTGCCAATACGTCTCTCTCCACATTCCGGAGAACCCGCAGACCATGAAATCCATCAACTACGAGCTGCTCTCGAAGATGCCCAAGGGCGGCACGTTGATCAACACCGCCCGGCTCGGGGTCATCGACGAAGAGGGCCTCATGAGGATCTTCGCCGAGCGTGACGATTTCACCTACCTCTCGGACATCACACCGACCTGCAAGGACGACATCGTTGCTCGGTACGAGGGGCGCTACTTTTTCACACCGAAGAAGATGGGCGCCCAAACTGCGGAGGCCAACATCAACGCGGGCGTGGCGGCCGCAACCCAGATCGTCAAGTTTTTCGAAACTGGAGACGTGACCTTCAAGGTCAACTGATCCGCTCCTGACGAGCTTCCGTTATCTGCGTGCCAGATAGTAGAGCTCCGGCGAGAGCCCGTTTCCTTCCGAGGGAAGCTGCTGCTCGACGATGCGGTGCACGCGTTCGATGATCTGCTCGGAGAGGCTGCTTCGTTCGACTCTTTCTTCGAGAGTTCGTTGAAGGGCTTCGACGAGCTGCGGTCTTGGGCGGAGGACCTCGAGAACATCATCCGGAGGTCGGAGCAGAGCCTTCTCGAAGATCGGGCTTTCGCATTCCGCGCGTCCTTCGATCAGCGACTTGACCCGGCTTGCCTTCCCACCTGCAGCCTGCAGGTACGCCTCGTGGGCGTCGGTTCAATAGTCGCACCTAGCGAGGCGTGACGTCGCGGCCGCAACCAGCTCCCGAGTGCGCCGCGGCTCGTCGCAAGACCACATCGCCACCTCCCAGTCCCGGATGTACCTGGTCATGGTTGCCGGTCTGAGACCGAAGGTTTTGAAGATATTGCCCGGGATCCACACCCCCGCCACCCGATACATGTATCGATAGGCCGCTTTCCCCTCCGCCGTCGCGCGGGAAGGAGGAGTCGTGGCGATGAATGACATGGGCGCCTCCGGGTTTTTCTTGCTGCGGACACCATAACCGTCAAAGTCCCCCGGTCATTTCCTTGGCATCAATATCTCGACCCTGCAGATTCTCCCCGGACCATCCTACCGCCGATCGATCAGGTGCCGGCACCACAGCTCATAGCAGATGACCCGCCACAGAATCGTGTGACCGATTTCGATCGATTGGTTTGACGACGCGAACGGCTCCAGCCAGCTCCGCTTGACGAAACGGGGCCAATCTGACTTCGGTCGACGAAACACGAGCTCCTGCACGAGCTCGCTATGCAGCTCGATCCCACGCAGAAAGTAGTCTCCCAGAAGACCGACCCGACTGCTCTTTACGACCTGGTCCGGAAGCGAGCCTCGCATCGCCTGCCTCGACAGAATCTTGTGGCGGCCATCTCGGTGATACCAGTACGCGGGCAGCGACATGACCATCTCAAGCAGCGGCCAGTGCCAAAACGGGTTGGCGCGCTCGACGTTACACTGTGCGAACAACCTCCGCTCTTCGCTCTCCAGCTCGATGTGTTTGGATCCGACGCTGAGATCGTAACGATATCTGAAGCGCGAATCGGGAAGGATCGGCGCCAATTGCTCGGACGGCAGCAGAGAGCTCCCCTCCGCGGTGAGCCAGGGAGGTTTCGAGCGGCCGAGTTTTTGGCGCACCCCACGAAGCGGGAGCAGTCGCCGGAGCGCGTGTTGGGAGAGCCGGTTCCCCTGGATAGCATTCCGGAACGTTGCGACGAGACTGGAAATTGCCCACGTTTTTCCGGCCGTCAACGCGTCCCGCAACCAATAGCCGTACCCGGCAAACACGACGTCTCCACCATCGCCAACCATGATCCTCGTGCAGCCATCCGCTCGGGCAGCCGCATAGAGATGCTCCTTGAGCGCCGCAAACGCGTTGATGTAGGGCGAATTTTCATGTGCGAACCGATTCGAGAACCCGTCACACAGCGGATAAAAACCATCCCCCTTCAGCCACCGCACCGGCAGGTCCAGGTGCCGGGCGACGGCTTCGATATTCGAGCGCTCGCCGCCGTCGGAGACCTCTTCAAGGTACCAGGAGAAGGCACGAATTCCAGGCGGAACCAGCGCTGCCAGCGTCGTCGAATCCATCCCACCGCTGAGCGACAGGCCGACCTGAGCCGGTTCGACATCAGCGCATTGAAAGCGCAACGAGGATCTGACGTGCTCGACGAACATTTTTTCGATGTCCTCCGGCGGTTTCTCTCCCGCCGAGGGTAGCCGCCGGAAGCGCCAGTACTGCTCGATCTGCGAACCCGCCGAGTCGACCTGCAGTCGTTGCGCGGGGCCGAGCTCGCGAATTTCGCGGAAAAAGCTGCGGTCGGTGTGCTCGAAGCGAAATCCGAGAAAGGCCGCGATGGTGCGCTCGTCGACATTCGGGGAAACCGATGGATCACGGAGGATCGCGCACGGTTCGCTCGCAGAAACCAATCGGCGTCCGGTCAGATGGAAATAGACCTTGTGATCACCGAGGTGGTCGCGTACAACGCTCAACCAGCCTGCCGAAGGATCGGCAACCACCAGGGTGAACGAACCAGCAATGTCGGCGAGGAAGCTCGGACCCTGGCGGACCCAGCGGGTGAGCGCCCATCTCGCACATCCTATTTGCTCGGGACCATGGGCAATCGGATCACGGCCGCCGGATGTGTCGTTGACGAGTCGGAATCTCCCAGCTACAGCAACAATGAGTCCCGACTCTGTGTCCTGAGCAGGACCGTGCCTCTCGAGCGCCCGAACCTCGTCTGAATGTCGGATGACGATGCCGACCGGGCCCTGGCACACCATCGAATTGAGTCGGCCGTACTGTGCAAGCGGTCTGGAAAAGCGCTCGAGCTGGCGGGGCGTTACCTGGTCACCGTGACGATCGAGGATGCAGCAAAATGCACTCATTTGAGCCCAAGCGAGCTGCTAGCCCGCATAACTCACCAGCTTCCTGTTGCAGCCAGAAACCTGACCATGATTTTCCGTTGTCGACTCGCGCTATTCACGGCCAGCCGCTGTTGCGACCAGCCTCAAGGGGGATTCCCCAGGTTTGACATTGTGTCCACGATCAAAGAGCCGCCCATCTGTGTGACGTGGTGTAGTCTACCGTGGCACTCCACGCGAGGTGGCTGATATCTCCTCAAACCGTTCTCGCGTGAGGAATTGGACGGAGTATCGACTCCGTCGTTTCGCAACGGCGCTTCCCTCTCGGGCCGTGAACTCATGACAGCTCCCCGCCCGTCGACAATCCTCGCCAACCGGTTTGTGGCGACAGGAGTGGTTCGTTCATCGTCTGCCGTTGGTTCGTCATCGAGGGGGCTCCATCCGCAACGTCACGTCACCCTGCGTTACCCAGTTGTCCTGCAGCGTCTGGTACGGACTTCCCAAAGCCTCGCGCGCAACCTGGACTGCCTCGCCGAGAGTCAGCCCCTCCTGAAGTGCGGCGAGAATGAAATCGGCCATCCGCTCGTTGTCGTCGAGGCTGGAGAGCGCTACCGCCCCACTGATCGCCAGCGCCCCCTGGTCTCCGGCGTAGAGAAGCTGATGTCCCAGGACGTTTGCATTGGGGCTGATGTCATAGCTCGTCTCGCACGCCAGCGGCAGCATGATCGTCGGCCTGTCAAAATTGGTCAGCGCCTGGACGCTTGTCGGGGTCAGGAGACCGCGAAAAGCCCACATGAACGCCGACGAGTGACCGGAGAACACGGTCAAAGAGCGCCCCTCGTCCAGCGACAGCCTCATTGCCTCACGCGCAGTGCCGATATCCGGATGCAAAGCCAGATCGAGAACCTCGGTCGCACCCGGTTCGAAGTGGCGACTGAGCCGCTCGACCTGGGCGACGAAGTCGTGCTCACCGTCGCCCTCCTCGGCGATAAGGAGCGCCGAGTCTCCGCCCGACAGACCGCTCAGATGCCAGCTCGATTCTTTCCCTACGATGGTCGCGAGCTCATGCTCGCTCCGCACCGAAAATTGACCGACGGCAACGTCGGCCACGCCGTCACCGTCAACGTCCGCCAGACGGTTCTGGCTCGGGCTGTACACGGTCGGCCCGACGGGAGCGGTGGGAAGCGGGATGAAGCTCACGCACTCCGAGATGTAGTTCAGCCGGTCATAGCAGTCGCTGCCCACCAGCTGCAGGTGGGTGAAGGGGTAGAGCCGGTTCCGCGCAGCCAGGTAGTCGGTGATGGCAGACGGTAGGGCCATCCCGAAGCCGACCGCGTTGTAAATGTCCTCGACATCAACGACGACCGGGTTGAACTCGGCCTTCCGCGCCAGATACTCGTCGAGCGCCGCGGTTCCCACAAAGCTCGAAGCTGCAACCACCACCAGATCGGCCGGCCCGTCGAGGAGATCGGTCGGCGCGGCGGTTGTGAATACTGCAGGCATGTGCGGCTTCTCGGTCACCCACAGTCGCCTCGTGGCGCGTCCTGCGGAGGGCTGCCGCAGCTCTGCGGCGAATCCATCGGCCGACTGAGAAGCGTTGAGTTGGAAACGGGTCAAAGAGCCATTCCGTTGTTCGCCATACGCAACAATATCGGCGCCCTCGAAACCCTCGATCCGGTACCCGTGAGCCCGACGGTCGGGAGCGAAATCCAGCTCGGGACCGCGATAGGGGGCCGGATATCGAACTCCGTAACGATCAATGACGATCAGGGAGAAAAAGTACTCGGTCGAGAACTGCAGCTGGACCTGGTTCAAACCCTGTTTCAGTAGACCAGCCGGAATCTCCGCTTCGATCTTCCAGTCGTTCTGGCCCGAGATCGACGCCGTCGTCACGGGCACGAAACCCGAGTCGGGCCCGCTGAACCAGACTTCCACGTTGTGCTCGGGAATCACCGAGCCCGCATCGTCGACGAGATCGGGCAGATCCGTGACCGTGCCCAGGCCGAGCACCAAGAGGTGGGTGCCGTCGAGGACCTCCTTGTCGAGGTGGAGATCCAACGTCGCGGTGTACGGCACGCCGTTTCGAGCCAACACGGTTTTTTCGACCCAGGGGTCGCCGGTCGGCGACTGGTAGTGATGCATCGTTGGCTCATCGACCCAAGTTTCCTCGAGATAGGAACCGGAGACCTTGTGGACCTTGCTCCAGTCGACCTCCTTCGCTTTCCGGGCACGCCTGCTATCGGCCGAGATCTGATACAGGCTGGCATCGAGATAGAGAGCGTCATCTCCTTGCGGCGTTTGCGCTACGAATTCGATAACGCTTCCAGGGCCAAACACTCTACCGCCGCCGATCCAACGCGCCACCGGGGCGGTGCGGCGGCCGGTGGATATCAGCAGGTCCGGCCAAGGCGGCCCCAGGGGATCGGATCGATCCCGGTCCAGGCTGCGCAGACTGGCGCCCAGCAACTGATTGCTGAGCCGGTTCCATGGGTTGAAGCGAAGATGCCGGATGCCATACGGCCAGCCCAGGGCCTGGGCCAGACCTTCGGACTGGATGTCGTGACCGGTCTTGTCGTCCGCCAGCACCCAGACCTCGGGGACGGGGGCTGGGCAACGCCCGCCGCCGAAACGATGCCAGGCTTGATCCGATCCCTCTCGCAATACCAGCCGCCAGTGAACCTGGGGCCGGCGCTTGGCGGCGCTATCGAGCAAGGTACGCCACCAGTGCTCGTCGCGTCGCCCGGCGACCACCCCTTGCTGATCCACCACGAGATACAAGAAGCCCTCGGCGGCAGCGAACATCTGATCCAACAGCCAGGGCAGGTCTGTGTCCGGCAGGTATTCCAGCAGTTCGGCGCAGATCACCGCGTCGCGCGCTGCAGCCGGTGCCTGCTCCGGGTCTGCCGCGAGCGGGTCGATCGGCTCGCAATCCAGGTCCTCGGGAAGCGGCGCCGAGGGTGGGGTGAGGGAATAGTGCAAGAGATGCTCGGCACCGCTGCGGGCCAGCAGTTCAGCCAATCCCTCCCAGGCCTCGGCGGCGGTGCCGCGTACAGGCGCCAACTGGCCCCCGGACCGCCTTTCCAAGGCCAGCTCACGCCAGCGGCGGCTTGGTTCGGTCCGAGTGAACGCATGGAAGCCGGCGCTGTCCGCGGACGCCTCGAGCGCATCCCATACCGGTTTGACCGGATTGGGCTGATA
>CBDTWX010000262.1:0-7778 GCA_965364305.1 uncultured Thermoanaerobaculia bacterium | reverse complement strand
CTGATTCTGCCGCTGTCTACTGACGAATTCTCCCCCTGAAGTCACCTCACTCAGCAGTACCTTCGGGTACCTGTCTACTCAGCCGTCGTCTGGACCTCGTCGACGATGTCCTTAAACAGCTCCTTGTCGATCGCCTTGTCGTAGGCGGCGCGGGCAGAGACCACGCCCTCCTCGTAGAGCTGCCGGATCGAGGTGTCCATGTCGATCATTCCTTGCTTGACGCCGCCCTGAATGATCGAGCTGATCTGGGCGGTCTTGCCGCGGCGGATCAGATTGGAAATAGCGGGAGTCACGAAGACAATCTCGAGGGCGGCAACCCTGCCGCCGCCGATCTTCGGTAACAGCTGTTGCGCGACGATGCCGTGCGTGCTCTCCGCGAGGACGTTGCGCGCCCCTTCCTGCTCACCGGCGGGAAACACCGAGATCATGCGGTCGACGGTTTTGACGGCGTTGTTGGTGTGCAAGGTGGCAAACACGATCGTGCCGCGCTCGGCCGCCGACAGGGCCATCGAAATGGTCTCGAGATCTCGCAGCTCGCCAACCAGGATGACGTCAGGGTCCTCGCGTCCGGCCGCGCGCAGTGCCTCCGCGAAGCTCGTCGCGTGGGTTCCCACCTCGCGTTGGTGAATCAGACACTTCTTGTTGGTGTGGACGAACTCGATGGGGTCCTCGATGGTGACGATGTGAAAGCTCTTTTCCTCGTTGAGGAGATCGATGATGGCGGCCAGGGTTGTCGACTTGCCGGATCCCGTCGGGCCGGTGACGATGACCATGCCGCTGCGGATCTGGGCCAGTCGACGGAGCTGCGGAGGCAGTCCGAGCTGGTCGATGGTCATGATCTTGGACGGGATGATCCTGAACACCGCGCCGGCGCCGCGCTGCTGCCTGAAGAGGTTGGCTCGGAACCTACCGACACCTTCGACCTCGTACGAAAAATCGGTATCGCCGGTATCGCTGAACTCCCGCCATCGCGGCGCCGGGGTGATCGGTTTGACGAGATCGACCAGATCGTTGTCCTTGACCGTCCGGTATCGGATCTGCTCCATCTCGCCGCCGAAGCGAAGCATCGGCGGCCGGCCAACAGAGAAGTGAAGGTCTGACGCGCCACGGTCGTTCATGAGCTTGAGAAAACGATCGATACGATTCTGCGCGGCCATCGGGTCAGATCCTCGACTCGAGAAACTCGTCCGAGACCAGAGATTCGAACTCCTCCGGGTTGCTCGCATGGAGGTAGGCGACCTCGCCATTGATCCGACCGGAGCGAACCAGATCCTGGAGGGCCTCGTCGAAGGTCTGCATGCCCTGTGAGCGACCCAGCTGCATCGCCGATTGGAGCTGGAAGGTCTTCTCGTCGCGGATCAAGTTGGTCACCGAAAGGGTGCCGATGAGGACCTCGAAGCACGCCACCCGCTCTCGGGTGCCTTCGATGGGCAGCAGCCGCTGAGCAATCACATACTTCAGCGACTCGGCGAGAGCCGTCCGGACCTGGGGTTGCTGTTCGTGAGGGAAGCTCGAGATCATCCGATCCACCGCCTTCGGTGCAGTGGTCGAGCTCAGGGTCCCGAGCACGATGTGACCGGTCTCTGCAGCCGCCAATGCCAGCTCGACCGACTCGTTGTCGCGCAGATCGCCGATGACGATGACATCCGGGTCCTCGCGGAGCGCAGCACGAAGGGCGCGCGCATAGCTTGCGGTGTCGTTGCCCACCTCACGCTGGTTGACGAGAGAGTTCTTGAACGGATGAACGAACTCGACCGGTTCTTCCAGCGTGATGATGTGCGCCTGACGCGTCTCGTTGAACAGATTGACCAGCGCCGCCAGGGTGGTGGTCTTGCCGGAGCCCGACGGCCCGCACACCAGCACCAGGCCCTGGTGGTGTGAGGCGATGTCGGACAGATGGCTGGGCAGGCCGATCTCGCCAATCGTCGGGGGCTGCTCGGGGATGACCCGAAAGACGCCGTTGATTCCCTTGAGATCGTAAAAAATGTTCGCCCGGTAACGACCGGCCCTGGGAACGTAGTAGCACAGGTCGAGCTGCTGCTCGTCCTCGAGCCGCCGCCACTGGTCCTCGGTGAGGATTTCGCGGATCATCGCCTCGGCGTCCTCTGCCGAGATCACGTCGCCCTCCATCGGCACGAGATCGGCCGACAGGCGGAGCATCGGCGGCAGCCCGACCGACAGGTGGAGATCGGACGCGTCGTTGTTGCGGGTGTCCACCAGCAGCGAGTGAAGACGGGGATCATGCTCTCCAGCCTCTACCTTGAGAGCCTTGGCCCGCAGGCGTTCGGCATCTGCGATCTCGGAGTTGTCGCGGGTAGCGATCTCCTCGGCAATCTCGAGGGCACGACCGCGAACGATTCGATCCGGGTCGCTGGCGGCAACCTTGTGCACCGCCTCGAGGATCTTCGGGTGCTGAAAGTTGCGCAAAGCCAAAAGGACCTCGATTCGGATTTCCGGCGCCGGGTCGGAAAAGAGCTTGGCGAGCGGCTGAAGAGATCGGATGTCGCCGATTCTGCCGAGCGCCTCGACCGCCGCCCATCGGGCCTCGGGGTCGTTCAACGTCTTGACGAGGGCGTCCACCGCGCGGGTGTCTTTGAATCTGCCGAGGGTTTCGGCGGCGGTGACGCGGAGCCACCAATCCTCATCCTCGAGGCGCTCGATGGTCGCGGGGATGATCCGCGGATCGTCAAATGAACTTGCTACCACGAGGGCGAGCGCCCGCACCTCCTCGTCGGAATCCGACAGGAGCTCGATGGTTGGCTCGACGAGATCGTCTCCGAACTCCCTCATCGACTCCAGGGCGCGGTCACGCGCCCATCCGGCCAATGTCTTCGAAAACTCCAAATAGCGCTTCACCAGCTCGTGGCGGTTTTCCATGCTGAGCAGGATCTTGATCATCGCCGACCGGTTGCCCGCCTCGCCGGAGGCCATGAGGGGCAGCAGACGATCGACGAAATCGCCGCCGAGGGAATGGGCGACTCGGGTCAGCGCGGCAATGAGATGTTGCTGGGTTACATAGTCGACTAATGGCAGATTGCTGACGATCTGGTCGACCGCCTCTTCGACACAGTTGTCGGCGAGCAGCCTGAGAGCAATTGCCCGAACCTGGGGATCGTCGTCGCGTGCGAGCTCGTACCATCGAGGCAGGGCCCGTTGGTCGACCTCCATCTTTGCCAGCCGATCGAGGAAGACGTTGCGGTCGCTTCCGACACTCGTTTCGATGATCCGCCAGTAGATCCCGCCGAGCGGCGCCGATGAGGGCGCCGACAGGACGAGACTGCGGGTGGCGTCCCTGACGGCCTCGTCCTCTGAGGTAAGAAGAGAGGCGAGGTGCCGCTCCGTCTCGGGAATTTTGAGCGCAAAGAGGACCTCGGCGGCGGCGCGCATCGAGTGTTCGGATTTCGCCCGGCTCTCGGCCAGGAACTGGTTGATGGTGGCGGTGGATCGCATCGTCCCGAGCACTCTGAATGCCGCTTCCCGGATCGCTCGATCCGGCCTGAAGGCCATCCACACCACATCCTTGGGTTTGAGGTTTTTCGCGTCGAAGACCACCTGGAGGAGGGCGTCGCGCTCGTCAGTGGATTCGTAGTCGTTCTTTGCGAGCTTGACGAGGCTGGTCTGGAGATCGGAGTGAAAGAGCGGCATCGCCATCAGATAAGTATACCTGCGGGCTGTGTCGGCACGCCGGAGGCAAGGGAGAAGGGGAGAATGAGGAATGAGGAATGAGGAATTTCCGCCCGCCCATCCGAGCTAGGAATTCCGAATTCCGAATTCCGAATTCCTAATTGGGTGGCTGGGTGGACGGTCCTTCCTTCTGCGCCTTCTTGTACTGCTTCCGCCACTCTTTGCCGATCTTGTCGAGCGCCTGCTCGATGACCTTCTGCGCCTTCTTTGGGCTGGGGTCGTCCGGGACCACGCCGACCACCGCCCCCCGCCACACGATCTCTTCGTTCTTGGGATTCCAGATGTCGATCACCATGGTGCCGCGGCTGTAACCGCTGACGTCCAGGCCGCTGCCCCAGAGGGGGCTCCACCACCAGCCCGCGCCATAGTGGTAGTGGTACATCGTCACGTTCATTCGCATTTCCTCGTTGGAGTCACTGTGATAGGTGACCAGGACATCTGGGTTGTCCTTGACCCTTTGCATCCCGCTGTCTTGCAGCCGTTTGATGATCAGGAGCTTGATCATCTCGTGCACATGTGGCGCCTCATCGACAAACGAGGTCTCCAGGGTCTCGTAGTAAGCGAAGGTCTTGATGGCGCTGAAATCGGCGTTTTGGTCGAAGGCGACGTAGGCCTTCATGTTCTTGCCGCCGAACGACACGAGTGCCAACATGATCACGAACAACGTGGTGCTTCTTTTCATCGGATTCTCCTAACCGGCGCTCAGCTCGGTGATTCGGGTGCGAAGTGGGGTGGTTTCGCGTTCGAGGAGCGGGTTGGCCTCGAGCGCGCGTTGCAGGGTCCGGGCGGCATCGGTTGCGACAGCCGTACGGACACGTCGATCGGTTTCGGATTCTGCTTGGATCGCCTTCAGAGCGGCATCGGTGACCATCGCTCTCGCGAGACCTGGATTCCGATCCAAGGATTGCTCGATCAGACGCCTCCCTTCGATCAGATCTTCAGTCACCGACATACCCTGCGCCAGGCGCCAATCGGCTCGCCATCGGTGGACCTCGGCCGCGCTTTGGTAGGCGACTGCGTTTTGCGGGTTGGCGGCCAGCGCCTTTTGAGCCGCGGCCGCTGCGTCAGCGAAGTGATCCCGTGGGGACACGCCGACCCGCATCGACCAGCGGGCCGCGAGCAGCGCGACGGCCGTCTGCTCGGGGTAGGCCCAGTAGATCCGTGGGTTGAGGGACAACGCCCGTTCGAGGTCAGCACGCGCGCGATCGAGGGTGGCCGAAGGATCGGCTCCGTTTTCGAGGCTGAGCATGGCCAGATGGCGGCCGGCGAGTCCCCGATTGGCGAAGGCGTATGCGTAGCCCGGATTGCGCTCGATGGCGGCGTCGAACGCCGAGACCGCCTGATTGAGAGTCCCCAGCGGGTCCGATCCAGTCCGCATTTCGTACACGGCCCGCCTCCAGAGTGCAATGCCCGAATTGTTGAAGGCGTTGGCGTAGAGCGGGTTGAGCTCGATGGCGCGACCAAACGCCATCACTGCCCGGTCAAGCGCGGGTCGCGGATCGAGACCGATTTCCATCTCGTAGAGCGCGAGGCGCTCCCATGCGTAGCCGAGGTCGTCATGGGCGAGGACCGCACCGGGGTCAATGGCGATGGCGCTCTCGAAGCTGGTGACTGCCTTTTCAAGGGTCTTTCTCGGATCTTCGCCGCGGGCTCGCTCGCCGAGGGCGGCGACTGTCAGCGCGCCGCCCCGGGTCGAGTAGGCCGCGACGCTCCCCGGGTTGAGCTCGATAGCGCGATCGGCGGCTGCGATGCTCTGTTTCAGGAAGGGCTTCGGATCGCCGCCGCGGTCGTTGACGATATCCGCCCACCGCCAGTAGAGGTGAGAAAGACGTTCGTGGACCTCGGCTCGCTGAGGATCGATCGAGAGCGACCGGCCGCAGGCCGCGGCCGCCGCGTCGAAGGCTTCCTGGACCGGCGCGCCGCGCCGACTCCGGATCTCGAGGATCTGGGTCCACCGGGCGCACTCGCCCTCGTGGACGCTCGGATCCGACCGCGCGATGTCGGCCGCCACCGCATAGGCCTTGCCCGCTTCAGAGAGGACCTCCAGCGCACCGTCGGGATCGCCGTGCAACCGCCGCTCGGCGCCCATTTCGAGCAGGATGTCTCCCTCGAGAAGCTTCGCCTCGTAAAGCCATTCCTCATCGAGAAAGGCCTCGCGGGTCGCAGCGAGAGCTTCGTCGAGATGACCGCCGTAAAAGGCGATCAGGGCTTCGGCATAGCCGGCGACCTCAGTCGCCGAGCCACTTCCGGAGTGGAGGTGGGCCAAGGCCGGGTCGCGAAGGGTCCGTTCGATTTCTTCGATCCTGGCCGTGCGGAGCTCGGCGTTGTCGAGCCGGCGCGCGAGGTCGAGCTCGCGCTGGTAGACGCGGCCGAGAACCATGCCGAGAGCGTAGGAGACGCCGGGTCCCGTGTAGCCCTCCTGGACAGCGAGCTCGAGATGTCGCCGCGCTGCCTCCTCCTCCTGCAAGGTCAAATAACCGCGTCCCAGTGCGTAATGCC
This sequence comes from uncultured Thermoanaerobaculia bacterium, assembly GCA_965364305.1. Lineage (GTDB taxonomy): Bacteria > Acidobacteriota > Thermoanaerobaculia > Thermoanaerobaculales > Sulfomarinibacteraceae > Sulfomarinibacter. The sequence continues at coordinate 1,595 of CBDTWX010000262.1, read as the reverse complement.
CGGGTCCGGCGCTGATCTCGCCATACCTCGCCATCTCACCCTCGATGGCGGCCATTCTCGTCTCGATCACCCCCCGTTCGAGGGTTCGGTCGTGGAGCGGCATCATGGCGGCGACACGAGCAAAGCTCTCGATCTCCTTGGCCTGTTCGGTGAGGCTCTGGGCTATGGCCGCCTGGCGTCGGGTGCGGAGGTTGGCGCGCAGACTCAGAGTCCCAAGGGCGGTGAAGGCGAGGATCACCGCGACGGCTGCGGCGACCATTCCCGGGTGTTTGCGCACTCGCTTACCGAGTCGGTAGATCAGACCGGCGCGGCGTGCCGCGATGGGTTCTCCAGCGAGAAATCGGCGCAGGTCTTCCGAGACCTCGCGGGTCGTGGTGTAGCGCCGATCCTGCTCCTTTTCGAGGCACTTGAGGACGATCGTCTCGAGGTCGACGGGGATCGATCGATCGATTCGATGGGGGGGTTCCGGGTCCCGCTCGGCAACCCCGGCGATGATCTCCGGGTAGGCTCCTTCATAGGGGCTCTGGCCGGTGAGAAACCAGTACAGCGTCGCGCCGAGGCCATAGACATCGGTTCTTCGATCGAGCTTCGATGTCTCGCCGCGAACCTGCTCCGGTGAGCAGAAGGCAGGAGTGCCGAGAACCATCCCGGATGCGGTCAGGTCGTTGGGAGTGTCGATTTCGCGCGCGATACCGAAATCGACGACATAGGGGTGCCACGTTCCGTCGCCGGTGCTTTCAACCAGGATGTTGGCGGGCTTGATATCTCGATGGATGAGTCCGGCCTGGTGGGCCGCGTGCAGAGCATCGGCGACATCGACCATGATCGAGACCTTCGATCGAAGATCGAGAAGATCGGCGATCTCTTTGATGGAGCCGCCGGAGATGTACTGCATCGCGATGTACGAGTGACCCTCGACCTCGTCGACCTCGTACACGGGGCATAGATTTTCGTGATCGACCTTGGCCTGGACCTGGGCTTCGCGGAGGAAACGCTGGAGCTGATTCGGGTCGTCCCGGCGCAGGAATTTGAGAGCCACGTGCCGGCCGAGGCGTGTGTCGCGTGCCTTGAAGACATCGCCCATCCCGCCGCGACCGATGAACTCGATGAACTCGTATCGATCCCACTTCTCCACCGGGAAAACATCGAATGGGTCGCGTCCACGAGAGGTGGGATCCAGCGTGTCGACACGTTCAACCGGCCCGGGTGGAAGCCATTCATCCTCGTCAAAACCAAGCTCCCGCGCGAGCTTGGAAAGGGTGTCGTTCTGAAACAGCCGATCGGGAAGCACTACCTGGATCGACGGCTCCTCGAGATCGCCCAGCCCGGCCGCCTCGAGACGCGCCCTCACCTCGGCAATCGTCGACTCCGCTTCGCTGTCAGAGATCAGGCCGCGCTCGGCCGCCAGGTTGAGAACCTGCTCGGCTTCGGTGGCCGGGTCTCGCGCGCGAGGTTGGTCGTGATCAGCTGTCATTCTGTCCGTCTCGGACGAATATACCCGCTCCTTCCCTCAATCGACGATGGTTGCAGTGACGATGTAATCGAGCTTGGGGAACTCACCCTTGAGATAGTCGTTCCCGCCCCGAAAGAGGCGG
>CBDTWX010000261.1:0-7786 GCA_965364305.1 uncultured Thermoanaerobaculia bacterium | reverse complement strand
TTTTCTGACGTCACCTTCGTCGACGACAAGGTCAACCACCTGGTCAAGGTCTCGCCGCTCGGCGTGCGCACGGTCCTCGCCGGCTGGGGTTTCAACACTCACCGCGAACACGCCCTCGCCCGCGAGCTCGGATTCGAGGTGGCGGCGTTGGAAACTGCAGGAGCCGTCCTCTTCAAAGGAGATTGAATTGGCGACAAAGAGAACCCATCGATTGTTCAGCTGGAACGTCAACGGCATCCGCGCTTGCAGCCGCAAGGGCTTTCTCGACTGGCTCACCGCGGCCAAGCCCGATATCCTCGGTCTCCAGGAGACTCGGGCGCTGCCCGAGCAGCTCGAGGAGGAGCTCCGTCAACCCGACGGATATCACGTTCACTATCACCCGGCGGAAAAGAAGGGCTACTCGGGGGTTGCCCTGTACTCACGGATCGAGCCCGAATCCGTGACCCTCGGAGGTCTCTCCGAGCCACGATTCGATAGTGAAGGCCGGCTGATCATCGCGGACTATGGCGATTTCCTCTTCTACACCGGGTACTTCCCAAACGGCGGCAACGATCTCAGTCGCGTGCCGTTCAAGCTGGAGTTCTCCGAAGCGGTGCTGCAGCACGCCGAGACCCAGCGACGCGCAGGCCGCAGCATCGTGATCTGCGGCGACGTCAACACCGCCCACGAGGAGATCGACCTCGCCAACCCGAAGTCGAATCAGAAGAACACCGGTTTTCTGCCCGAGGAACGCGAGTGGGTCAGCCGCCTTCTCGATCACGACTATGTGGACATCTTTCGGAAAACCCACCCCGAGGAAACCGGCCGCTACACCTGGTGGAGCAACCGCAAGGGCGTACGCGAGCGCAACGTCGGTTGGCGGATCGACTACTTCTTCATCTCACCGGAACTCGAGGAGCGGGTGATCGCCGCGCGAATCCACGCCGACGTCGAGGGGTCGGACCATTGTCCGATCGAGCTGGAGCTCAGAATTTGAATTCGGAAGTCGGAATTCGGAATTCCCACCCATCCCCCCGGCGCTTGGACGTCATTATTATCCGGGTGGGCGGCTGAATTTCGCATCTCGCATCTCCCATCCATTGTGTCTGAGCACCCGAAAAGAAGGCAGACGAAACCAACATGAATGAGACCCACTTCCGCCGTCTCGAACGCATGTACCTTTCGGCTCCGTGCAACGAGGTATACCAACCCACGATTTCCATCCGCGAGGGCGAGGCCGAGGTGACGATCGAGGCCGGTCCGCACCTTCACCACGCGGGACGGGCGGTCCACGGTTCGAGCTATTTCAAGCTGATGGATGACGCCGCCTTCTTCGCCGTGAACTCGCTCGTCGAAGATGTCTTCGTGCTGACGGTGAGCTTCAACATCTATCTGCTGCGTCCCGTCGTCGGAGGAACCATGTCGGCCACCGGCAGGGTGGTCAACGCGAGCCGCAATCTCTGGATCGCGGAATCCCAACTCGTCGACGGCAACGGCCGCACGCTGGGCCGCGGCAGCGGATCGTTCATGCGGAGCAAGACCGCTCTCGTCGATGCCATGGGCTACGCCGAGGCGCCGTGATGCGAGAGCTCGAATCGATCCTCCGGCGGATAGACGGCAAGGGTTACAAGGCCTACAAAGACCTCCAGGGCAAACGCTTCCGCTTCGACGAGTTCGAGCTGCTGATCGACCACGTCCAGGGCGACCCCTACGCCGCGCCGTCGCGGCTTCGGGTCCTGGTGCCGCACGAGATCGCGAATCTTCCCGAGTCGACAACCGCCTCGCCGGCGCGCCGGCGGGCGCCCCGCGATTTTCTGGCCCGGTCCTTCCGGGCGGCGGCCGGCCGTCACCGCGAGATCTCCGTCGATGCCGGACGGCAGACCGTCCTCGATCGCTCGGCTTGCCTGATCGACTCCGAGATCGTGGAGCTCCGCTTCACCGTCGATCTCCCCGGGGCTGGCCGACGCATCCTCGGCCGCAAGGCGGCGACCCTGCTGATCGACGTCCTCCCGCAGGTCGTGAGTCGTTCGGCCCTCGCCCACAACCTCGATCTCGACGCTCTCGAGCGCCACATCGCCGTGGTGGAGGACCAGGAGGCCCTTCGCGCCGCGCTCGAGAACGCCGGTCTGGTGGCCTTTGTCGGTAGCGGGGCCTTCCTGCCTCGCCGCAGCGGGATTGACGATCGGCCGCTTTCGGACGCAGTGGCCTTCCACTCGCCGCCTTCCCTCGAGGTCGTGCTCGAGGCGCCCAACGCCGGACAGGTCACGGGGATGGGAGTGCCACGGGGCATTACGCTGATAGTCGGGGGCGGATTCCACGGCAAATCGACCCTCCTCCGCGCCCTCGAGACCGGGGTCTGGGACCACATCCCCGGTGACGGCCGCGAGCAGGTTGTGACGCTGGCCGGTGCAGCCAAGATCCGCGCCGAGGACGGCCGCGCGGTCCACGCCGTCGACATCTCGCCATTTATCTCCCACCTCCCGGGCGGGCACGACACCACCGCCTTCACCACTGAGCTGGCCTCGGGCTCGACCTCACAGGCGGCCGCGCTTGTGGAGGCTCTCGAGACGGGTGCGCCGGCTCTGCTACTCGATGAGGACACGTCGGCCACGAACTTCATGATCCGTGATCGACGCATGCAGGCCCTGGTGGCGAAGGCTTCGGAACCGATCACACCCTTCATCGATCGGATTCGCGAGCTACGCGACGAGCTCGGTGTTTCCACGGTGCTGGTGATGGGCGGATCGGGCGACTATTTCGACCACGCCGATGTGGTGATCCAAATGGACAGCTATCATCCCGGAGATGTCACCGGGGCCGCACGGGAGGTCGCAGCCGGTCATGCCACCGGTCGCGAGGAGGAACGCGAATCGCCTCTCGAAGGCACCCGCAGCCGCGGTCTGGATCCGCGCTCGCTCAAACCCGAACGGCGCCCAGGTCGCTGGAAGATCCAGGCCCGCGGCACCGACACGCTGGTGTTTGGCCGAACAGATGTGGATCTGCGTGCGGTCGAGCAGCTCGAAGACCCTTCTCAGCTGCGAGCAATCGGGTGGATACTCGGCCGGATTTCCGCCAACAGAGAATCCGCTTTGCAGCCCCTTCCGCATATCGCCGCCATGCTCGACCGGCTCCGTGACGAGGACTGGGACTGGCTGACCGGACGGCCCGACGGTGATCTCGCCCTGCCGCGCACACACGAAATCATGGCTGCCGCCAACCGTCTCCGCGGCGCCCGGTTCATACCACCATCGCGGGATTTCGGGTAACGGAATGCCGGAGCTCCCGGAGGTCGAGACGGTCCGCAGAGCACTGGCTCTCAACCTCGCTGATCTTCGGGTTGTTGCGGTCAAAGGTCGATCGATCTCCATGCGGCGCCCGCTCGAGGTGGAGAAGCTGAGCGCGATACTGCCCGGCCGACGTTTTCTCAAACCGCGCCGCCGCGGCAAGTACCTTCTCCTCGACACCGAGCCCCCAGGCGTGCTGCTGGTCCACCTCGGGATGTCGGGCCGCCTGATGCTGGTCGACTCCGAAGCCACCAGTCTTTCCCACACGCACATCGCCCTGACCCTCGAAGACGGCCGCGAGATTCGATTTGTGGATCCTCGCCGATTCGGTCTCATGAGCTGGCTCGAGCCGCACGATGAGGAGACAGATCCGTCGTTGGCCATCCTCGGCAGGGAGCCGCTCGACGACGACATCGATATATGGCTTCCACCATTGCTCAAGCAGCGCCGAGCGCCCCTCAAGACCCTGCTCCTCGATCAGCGCGTGGTGGCGGGGGTCGGCAACATCTACGCCGTCGAGGCGTTGTGGCGTGCCGGAATCCGTCCAACCCGCCTCGGTCGCCATACCTCGATGCAACGGCTCTCAGGTCTCGCGCGAGAGGTCCGAACGGTGCTCCTCGAAGCCGTCGAGCAGGGCGGAACCACGATACGGGATTTCGCGGCGCCCGAAGGGAACTTCGGCTACTTCGCGGTCAAGCTCCGGGCCTACGGCCGGCAAGGACAGCCCTGCCGGAGGTGCGGCGATGCGCTCCGTGCGGAGGTCATCGGGGGCCGCACGACTGCCTTCTGCGTCCACTGCCAACGGTGAACCGCCCACCCACAACCCGATTCGAGACGCGGTAACCGTGGAATCGCGCCCCCAAGAGCCCCCACCCAGACTTGTCCTGAGCGAGGCCTTCGACCGAGTCGAACGGATCTGTCGTCGGGAGGAACCCTCCTCAGGATGACAGCTTGAGGCGCCATACCGCTCGTCGGAAGCACACGTATCCTCGCCACGACAATCGCAACACATGTCATCCTGAGAGAGTCCGACGAACGAAGGCTCTGGGCGGGTGGGGACGGATCTCGTATCTCGCATCTCGGATCTCGCGTCTGGGCGGGTGGGCGGCCCTGTATCCTGAACCCTGAACCCTATATCCGGGTGGGCGGGTGGGCGGGTGAATCCTGTATCCGGGTGGGTGGATGTGCGGGTGCATCAACCCATCTCGTCAGGATCCGAGGGGATTTCCGGCGGTGCCTCCGGAAACAAATCGAGCGTCTCCCCGTTTTCGAGCTGGATGGTTCCGGCGACCACCTCCTCGACCCCCTCGTCGTTGGTGACGCAGGTCGCGTGGATGAGGCCCGACCCCTTGGTCCCTCGGGCTCGAAAGACAAAGTCGTCCGGCCCTTCGGTGGAAAAACTCGTCTTCAAATCGACCTCGAGCTCCTCGATCCGGCCGATATGCTCGACGATCACCGGGTTGTTTCGAAGATCCGTCTCGACCGCGTCGGCAAAAACATCGAGACCGAGCCTGACCATGGCCCAACCACCGAAAATGACCGCCAGGACGGCTATTATCGCGCAACCGCCACACCCTAGCATCAGGTAATGCCGTCTGTTCGATGGACCGGTCGGCGTGGACCCTTGCGAGCCGGGCGGTTCCATCGGCGGAGGCGACGATGGTCCGACTGGAGTGTAGTCCTGATTCATCAGACAAGTGTATCGTAGGCTCCGGGCGCGTGGCTTCCGCCACCCACCCCCGCCCACGCCAATTTTGAATTCTCAATTTTGAGTTTTGAGTTCCCATCCACCCGGCCCCGGGGCCTTGGGGTTTGAGTCCCTTCAGCACACCTTCCGCCAGAGATCCCTCCGCTTTGTCGCTTCGCTCCTCCGGTCGGGATGACAAATTGAGGCGGAGTGATGTATCGCGTGGCTTTCCAAGGTGTTATGCCGACCGAGAGAGCTCAGCGAACGAGTGGAGGGATCTGCGGGAGAACGTGAGCGGGTACATGTGCGTCCATCTGCGTTCGTCTGCGTGATCCGCGGTTTCTCCGCGGGCGGGCGGGTGGAAAATTCGAAATTCGAAACTCGAAATCTCGCGGGAGGGGGGGCGGGAACTCCGAACTCCGAATTCGGGCGGTCGGGTGGGCGGGCCTTACTGTTCCGGCAGCCGGATACTCGATTTCGGCATCTCGGGCGCCCCTTTCCCCCCGGAGCCCTGGCCGCGGAAACCACCTCCGAGCGTGAGGGTAATGGTGGGACCGACGTGACCCGGCGGTGTCGGCCTCGGGGTCGGGACCCGTCCGCCACCTCGTCGCCAGATGTAGGCTGCCAGGTTGGCGAGATCGGTGAGGGCACGTGAGAGGGAGACCCCCGCGACGCCGAAGGTCACCGAGCGATCGTCGAAAACCCGCCAGTCGCGGAGCTCGCCGGTGCGATAGAACTCCTCGCCGATGAACGGGTACAGGGAACCGCTTCGGACAAATGCCGAGTCGATCGTGGCGGATACGGCGCCACCGTAGATCAGATCGTGGTTCTGGCCGTAGTAGACGAGACGCAGCTTGTGGAGGATCGAGTTGACATAGCTCTGGTAGGCCGCGGCATAGGAAGCCTCGCGCGGATCGTCGTGGACCGCCGCCAGCGGGTCGTTGACATCGAGCACCAGCACCGCCAGCACCCCGATCTCCTCCACCAGGTCGGCGAGGGGAACCGGTTTGCGCAGATCGGCCGCACAGCTTTCTACCTGCGCCTCGACGGCCCGCAGGAGGCTGCCGGGAGGACCGGCTCGCCAGGCCGGCGGCGAGGCGAGCCCGCGCCGGATACCGGCGTTGAACCGGTCATCGTGCCGCCGGATCTGGTTTGCGAGGTCGGCCGGAAAAAAGTCCACCGCTGTCCACGCTACATGGTGGACAGTCTGACCGCTCCAACCGATACACAGGTGAGCGGCGACAACGACGAGGACGATCGACCATCCGCGGGGCCCGGACGGGCGCGGTCGCCGGATCATGGTGTGGAAGACTCGCCGTCCTGTGGTTCGTCCATCCCCAGCACGAGCTCACGAATCTGTTTCGGCACCTCGGGAGAGTAACCCCTTTGGATCATCGCGGGCCGTCCCTCGCGATCGATGAGCACATTGGTCGGCAGCGCTTTCAACCCGAGGGCCGCCACATCATTCGGGTTCATCCGGTAGACCGGGACACTGATTCCGTACTGTTTGAGGAAGCGCGCCCCGAGTGCGGGGCTGTCGTCCATGTTGATCGTGAGCAGGACGAAACCGCGGCCCGCCAGCTCTCCGTAAAGCCGTTGCAGTTCCGGGAGCTCCTGTCGGCAGGGACCACACCACGACGCCCAAAAGCTCAGCAAAACCGGTCGCCCTCGAAAAGCCTCGAGGTCGGTCTGGGACGACCCATCGATGGCGGTAAATGCCAGGTTCGGGAAGACCGGAATCTCCCGTTTCTCGTCCACGGCCATACCCGATCCGGTTATCAGCGACATCAAAACGACAAAAACAACGAGAACTCGTCTCATACGGCCATCATACACCGACCGGCGTGTTGGTAAACACCCTTTCTGTCATCAGTTTGTGAAAATCTACACAAACAAACGATTGCCGACTCGAACGTCTGCTAAACTGCGCGGATGAGTTGGGAACTGCACCGTGTCGCCGTCGTCGGCGGTGGAATGATGGGAAGGTCCATCGCCACCAAGGTTGCCCAGGAGGGCATCAACGTCTGCCTCAAGGAGATCTCGTCCGAAGCGCTGGAGACGGCCCGCGAGGAGCTCGAGACCTCGCTCGACCATGAGATCGAACGATTCGGGCTCACGAAATCCGAGAAAAAGGCGATTCTGTCGCGCATCACCTGGGTCACCGACTTCGACTGCGCCACCGAATGCGACCTCGCCCTCGAGGCGGTGCAGGAAGACTTCGATCTCAAACGCGAGATCCTTCGTGAGCTCGATCGCCGGATGCCCGCCGAGCACCCGATCGTCATCACGACCTCGACCCTGTCGATCACCGAGCTCGCCTCGAAGAGCGACCGGCCGGAACGAATCCTCGGCATGCATTTCATCTACCCGGTCACCACGACCCGAGTGGTCGAGGTGGTGCGCGGCCAGCTGACGACGGATCAGGTGTACCAACGGGCCATCGAGTTCGCGCGGCTGCTCGGCAAGGTGCCGATCAAGGTCTTCGAGATGCCGGGCTTTGTCACGACCCGCGTGATTTTGCCGCTGGTCAACGAGGCCATGCACGTGGTGATGGAAGGCGTGGCCGAGCCCGCCGAGGTCGACCTCGCTCTCAAAATGGGCTTCAATTTTCGCATAGGACCCCTGGAGTGGGCCGACCGCACCGGCCTCGACCGGGTCCTCAACTGGATGCAACATCTCCATCACGAGAGCGGCGAGCCGCGATTCCGGCCGTGCCCGCTACTCAAACGGCTGGTTCGGCACGGCGAGCTACGTGTATAGCAAGCTGTATGGCAACTACGCCGGATTGCAGTCGACCGATGAGATTCGCGCCCCGGGCAGCGGTTCGACGTCGTAG
>CBDTWX010000260.1:0-7804 GCA_965364305.1 uncultured Thermoanaerobaculia bacterium | reverse complement strand
GTGCAATCCGGCGCCGGCGGTCGAACGGCCTCTGGGAGCTGCGAGGCGCGATGGCATCATCGTATTCGCTCGGACCGTTGCGGCCCTGTGTTAACCTGGATCCTAACAAAAGGAACATCCCGTCTTTTCGCCGAACCTGAACTCTGCAGAGACCAGCGCCGTGGATGGAGGGTCCACATGAGACGAGGGGTTGCCCGAGCTGCCGGCATCAAGATTTTCTTGCTCGTGATGGCCGTCTGCGTCGGTGCGATACCCGGACTGGCTCAAGAAACCCCGCACCTGGTGTTCAGGATCGATCCGCAGAACAGCGAGATCGAGGGCTGCAACTGGGCCTGGGGCGGCGGGTGCGAGATCCTGGGGTACGACTTCGGGCGCTTCAAGATGTTCTTCGACGAAAATGGCCCCACCGAATTTCTGGTCTGGTTCGAAGATATCGACACCGCATCCATCTTCGCCGGATCCTCCGACCCATGGTTCGGTGATTTCTTGCCCGAGCAAACAGCGGCGATGGGCGCGACCCCGTGGTTGTCCGACGACTGGATCGTGACGGGCAGCCTTCCATGGCGCTGTAGCGGAACATACCGCTGGGGAGTCCTGAACGGCGACATGCGCCAGCTGACGCTCGACCTGCACGACCCACAGAGCTGCCCGTGCTGTCCCGATTTTGGCAGCCTTGTCCACAAAATTGTCGCCCATTCGGAGCCGATCCTCATCGATCCGGCAGCCCCGCTGGTAAACTCACCCTCCCGGGCGCTGGTGAACTGGGTTTCTCCGCAGAGCGGCGTCACGGGCGTCACCAGCTCGGTCGCGATCGACGGCAACCTGATCCTGATCTACGGCGACGTGGAGGTCGATCCTTCCCCTTCGTCTCTGCCGGGCTTCTACTCCTTCACGACCGATCTTCCGCCTCTCCCGCCCGGCTCCTATCGCGCCCAGTACTGGGCTCGCGAACTGCTCTCCGGCGAGCCGCTCGAAGACTACGTGCTGCAGGGCGGGGTCGAGTTCAGCGTTCAGGCCCCAATTCCGGCCGGCGGCCCGCTGTCGTGGGTGATCCTGGTGCTCGCCCTCGCCGGTGCGGCCGTGTTCCTGCTTCGACAACATCCTTGACCGGCTGGATGCCGTCGGCGTCGGCGGCAGGCAGATTCGGTCAGGTTTTCTTTGCCAACCACCTCGTTCAGTTTCGCCTCGATGATTTTCCGGTCGATACCGGTGGCGACGGAGCGAGCATCACCTGGCAACTGGGCGCGTACTCCAGCGGGTCAGGCGTGATGGCCGACTTTTACGGCACGATGAAGATCGACGCCGGCCTGCCGTTTGCCCTCGCGTCGGGCGACGACATCGTACCTCTGCCGGCTGACGCCACCTATCAGCTCGGAGAACAGGGCTCAGTCGTCACAGTGCTGTGTTTCGACGATGGATTTGAGTCCGGCGACACCGATCGGTGGTCGACGGCTGTGCCGCAGGGAAGAGTCTTTCTTTCCCCGTTGCCGCTGCTGGAAACCTTCAGTCTCTATTTACCTCATGGAATACCGGATGAGCCGAGGTTTCTCATAGAACACCTTACATCGAGCAGGATCGTTCACCGTCAACTGAGCATAAGCGACGCCCTGCGCGGTTCCTTCGCCCCTCTGAATCGTGTTCGACGCGCCCAGGCTGCCGCGCTCGTTGTTACCGGGCCGCCGTGGCACTGGGGCATGCTCATGAACTGGGGAGGCCGTAGCGGCTCTGACAGCATTATCTTGACGGTTCAGGAGGCGTACCTGACCGTTGCGGGCGGGTACCGTGTTCTTCTGGTCGATGACGACTGGGATTTCGACGACACCGTCACCAACGACGGTGGACGCCCCTTCTACGAAACGGCGTTGAGCGCAGCGGGCTATTCCTTTGACGTCTGGGAGACCGAGTCCGCAGGGGCTCCGAGCGCCGGAGACCTCGCCCCCTACGAGGCCGTCGTCTGGTTCACCGGCTACGACTGGCAGGATCCGATCACGGCGGCCGAGGAGAGCGCGCTGACCGCCTATCTGGACGGTGGCGGCAGGCTCATCCTGTCCAGTATGGAGCTCGCCTACGCCGACCAGGGCGCCACGCTCCGCGCCGACTACCTCGGGGTGGACAGCGTCACCCAGGATGTCGGCGTCACCGATGTTGCCGGGAATCCGTCGGACCCCTGGTTCGCCGAGCTCGGCGCCTACCGGCTGGCGCGTCCCGACGACTGGGCGGCCTACTGGCCGGATGGCTCCTATGAGGGCCCCTACAATGATGCGGTGGTCGCGGGAGCAGGCGCGCTGGAGCCGCTGATCTACGGCTCCTCGGGCCAGGCGAGCGCGATCCGGTTTGACGGCGGCGGATTCAGAACGGTCTACCTGGGATTCCCTCTGGAGTGGGTGAACACGGTGCAGGAGCGGGCGCAGATCCTCGGCACCGCGCTCGACTGGATGTGCAACGAAATCCTCACCGACGGCTTCGAGTCAGGCGATACCTCGGCCTGGTCGAACGCCGTTCCGTAGTCTACCAGCGGAGCCACGAGGCTCTTTGGCTCTTTAGGTGATATCGGCCAGGGTTCGATTGCTCTGCAAAAGGCCGCCCATCCTGATGGCATCGAATGACAGATGGCATTGAGGATGGCTGCGGAGGCGCTCGGGCTACTCCGCCCCTGATGCGGCGCTCCAGATGCGCACATCGCCGCTTTCGAATCCGTCGGCAAAGATCGGAGCGGCGAGGCTTGCCTCGGTCGATCCGATATCGCAGATCGCAGATCCGTCGCCGTCTGCGTCGATGGAGCGCGGAAAACCTCGCTGGTCGCCCAATATCGGCGTGGGCGGCGTGAGCCAATCACCGTCGACATCCTCGGTGCAACCGCCCGGATTGCCGGCGTCGAGGGTGGGGCTACCGATCTTCGGCAACAGCGTCGGGGTGGGACCACCGTTGTTCTCCATCGGCCCGAGCAGAGGATCGATGACCGGGTCACCCACCAGATCGTTGCTCGCGAGCGAGAACCCATCGCATCGCTCGGGAAAGCCGATGAGGTTGTAGCCGTGCGAGACGAAAGTCCCTTTGCAGTCGTCCGGCTCGTTGACCGGGATGCCGAGGTTCCAGTTCAGGTTTTTGGCAATGATGGTGTTGCGCACGTGAACTTCAGATAATGAGGAAGCGTCGATGCCGCACCCTTCGAGCACCGTGCCGCCGGCCTCGAGATCGCAGAAGTTCGTGACGATGGTGCTGCTGTTGAGCATGACCTGACCGTCATCGATGGTGAGGCCTCCTCCAGAACCATACGCGGAGTTGGCGTACACCGTTGTGTTGTTGAAGAATGTCGTACCGCCGTTGAGCCAGAGGCCGCCGCCGAAAATGGTGGCCACGTTCGAGCTGATCGTGCTGTCGATGAAGATCGCCGGGTTAGGGTTGGTCGCTACGATTCCAGCGCCTTTGTTCGCGTCGTTGTCGTGGATCCACGAGCGATCGATGGTGAGGGCCTCGCCCGGCGCGGATTTGACGGCGCCACCGTTGCCCTCGGCCGTGCAGTTACTGATCTCTACGAGCGCTAGCGTGAGATCACCCCATTTGGCTTCTATGCACCCGCCGGCGTTGGAAAATCCGTTGCGGATTGCCACCTGAAAGATCTCGAGGTCGCCAACGGTGGTGACGAGAATCTGGTGAGACCATCCGGTATCGCCTTCGATCACCGTCCCCGGGACGCCGGTGATGCGGAGATTACCTGAGCTGACGAGAGCCCCTTCACCGGTCAAGGTCAGGGTGTAGGTTCCGGACTGGAGCTGAATGATGTCAAAGTCGTCGAGACGGTTGGCCGTCATGACCGCCGCGCGCAGGGTGCAGCTGCCGCTCGCGGAGAGGCAGACGCCGTCACTCGGAGCTGCATCGACCTCGTCATCAAAAGAGTCGACTGCAATGGTTGTGGCGGCGCTTGGAACTGCGGCGATCAGTGACGCGATAGCGATGGCCCACACCAGATACGGGCTGAGACGAAGGCAGAGAAAGCGATTCATGGCTCCTCCCCGGGTGACGGGCTCGATGTCGGTTCTCATGAGCTCGCCCCATAGGAAGAATCTGGATCCTCGTCGCATCACGCGGCATCCGCAGACGCGACAACATCTTTCGTGATCTCGACATTGGTTGCGGGAGTGCGCCAATCACACGTTTGTCTTAAAAGACGCAGGCCGATTCAAGTGCGGTTCCGGAAAGACGTCAGGTCGCGCCAGCAGACAAGATCACAGATGTGGGCCCTGTACCACTGTGTCATGGACCCTCGGCGACGGGCACTCCGCCCGTCGAAGCGGGAAGCTCACTTCGGCGGCTGCGACGACTGCGACGGGGAGGGAGTATCTGCGCCTCGGGTGTCGGGATTGATTGTTTCTTTGCACTCGCACACCTTGTGGACCTGGCCGTTGTGGTCCCTGTAGCAGCTGGCCTCCTTGACCTCCCTGGGCGCGCACCGGTCTCGGCAAAGGAGGTAGTGGTCCTGGCAGGGGTCGAAATCACTGGGGTCCTGCGGCGCGACGTTGGGACGGGCCACGGTGCCGCATCCGGCGATCGCCCCCGCTAAGAGAAGGGCCATGATGAGGGTGTGCATCGTCTTCATGCCGGCTCCTTCCGGAGAGTCTAACGTGTCGGACGGGGATGCTCTGGATGGCTTCGGCGGGCTGAACCCCATCTTTGCCGATGGCTTCAAGGACGGTGACACCAACGTGTGGAGCTCCTCACCCTGGACCGGCCTGGCACCTGTTAGTATTGAGGCCTGGTCTCACTTGAATCGGTTGCAGATATCGGCGACACTGTTGCCCGATCCGAGTGTCGATCCATGATGCCCTCGTGCGTCGTGGGGGTGACTTACAGGCGCAAAAAGAGATGCTGCCACGAGAGGAGCGCGGCGTGGCTCGCTGCTGGCCGCCCCTTTCGCCGGTCAGCCGACTGGTCAGGGAGGCCAGGAGTATCACAATCCGACACATCGAGGAGGAAGAAAATGAGAATGAAGATTTCTTTGGCGGTATTGATGACGGCGCTGCTGCTCACCGGGGCGTCGCCGAGCGGCGCCGACAGGGGCGGCAACCCACCGCCGCAGCTGGTCATCACCGCGGCTGCCGCGGATGTCGAGACCCTGGTTCTTTACATCGAAGGGAGTAACTTCGGCGCTGACCCGACGGTGCTCCTGGGTGGTCCCGGTGGCAACTTCACCGAGCAGCCGATCCTGACCGCAAACGACCAGGTCATTGAAGCGGTGCTGACGACTAACGTTCCCGGCACCTATCTGCTCGTGGTGAGCTCCGGTCCGGCAGCGACCCAGGTCTATGCGATGGACGTGGCGATCGGCGCTCAGGGGCCCGAAGGGCCTCCCGGTCCGCCGGGGACGGATGGCGTTGATGGCGCCCAGGGGCCTGAAGGGCCTCCCGGTCCGCCAGGGGCGGATGGCGTTGATGGCGCCCAGGGACCTCCTGGGCCGCAGGGACCGCCAGGACCAGCCGGTCCGGGTGAGCCACGAATGGTCTATGACAGTAGTCCGGTACCGCAGCTGGTCGGGGAGTTCATGTACTCGGCCGACGTGCTCATCGATGAGGGTGGTGTCGAATTCACCCTGGGAATCAAGAGAAATGAGCTGTTTGGAAGGGTGGTCGATCTGTTTTTCACCGACGATGGGTGCACCACGAGCCCCTTCATATTCGCTCCTGCGGCGTACGAGAATCTGGTTCCGTTGGCCGCACTCAAGGCTGGCCTGGCGTACATCCCTGATGTGACCGGGCCACCGCTGACGTACACCAAGGGCTCGCGCAGGCTCGACGATGGCACCTGTGAGGATGTGCCCAACCAAACAACGACCGGAAGGCCGGCGGTTTTCATCAAGGATGTCTCGGGGTTCGTGCCGCCCTTTGCCATCCAGTAGGGACCGGATTCCAGACGCAGCGGTATCGTTGGAGCGGCGCAGTCGGCGATCGAGCTCGGAAATAGTGGAGCTTGATCTGAAAAAGCATTTCACCAAATGTATACGTGCCCACAATTTGCGGGTGTGGGTTCCGCGAATCACGCTGACCGAAACGGTCCACCTCCACGCTGAGTTAAAGTGAGTTCGTGGACATCAATACCATGGACGGTGCACGCATTGCTTTACGAAGGATTCCGGCGATCGTTGTGACCGTGTCGATGGTCCTGACCTCGTGCTCCGGCGCCGACGCCGGTGATGAGGCGGGACACGGCGAGCTCGACGCCAGGGTCGAGGCCTTTCTGGAGAAAAACCGATATGCATGGCGCGACATGAATGTTCCGATGTCGGACGGGCGGCTGCTCCACGACATCGTGGTCGAGGGCGGGTACACCCGTGCGTTGGAGATCGGAACCTCGACCGGTCACTCGGGGATTTGGATCGCCTGGGCGCTTGCCAAGACCGGCGGCACCTTGATCACCGTTGAGATCGACGAGCGGCGGTACCGCGAGGCCGCGGCCAACTTCGAGGAGGCGGGTCTCAGCGACGTGGTCGAGGCACGGCTTGCCGACGCGCACGTGCTGGTGCCGGAGCTCGAGGGCCCATTCGACTTCGTCTTCGTCGATGCCGACAAGGACTGGTACGTGCGCTACCTCGAAATGGTGCTCCCGAAGCTCGAACCCGGCGGCTGCTTTACCGCACACAACGTCACCACGCGGCGTGGAGGCTGGGTGCGCGAGTTCCTCGAGGCCCTTGAGGCGACCCCCGGCCTCGAGACCGAGATCGATGAGTCGGGCAACGGTCTCTCGGTCAGCTACCTCGAAAAGGGTGGGGACTGACTGCACGTCCTCGCCGCAGCTCTTCGTGCCAGTCGGCGCACGACAGTGCTTCTTTTCAGGAAGCGGCAAGAAGGAAACAGGTATGATTCGGGTCGGGCTGGCACCAGCGCGGCGCACCGAGAGGGAGGTTCCCCATGCTGCGGACCGCGGTCGTGATCGACGAGCGCTACGAGGAGCACCAGACGGGGTACGGGCACCCGGAACGCGCGGAGCGGATTGCGGTTCTCCGTCGTCTTATCGATAGCCTCGGCGGTGCCGGCTTCACCCGGCTCGAGCCGCGCCCGGCAACCAGCGACGAGCTCTTGCTGGTGCATGCAGAAGAGCACCTCGAGGTGGTGGCGGGCACGGCCGGCGGCGGGCCGCGGGCCCTCGACGCCGACACCCCTGTGTCGTCACGCTCCTACGAGACGGCGTTGCTTGCCAGCGGAGGTCTCGTGGCGATGGTCGATACGATCATGGCCGGCGAGGCGGACAACGGCTTCGCCCTGGTGCGGCCTCCGGGCCACCACGCCGAGGCCGACCGCGCGATGGGCTTCTGCCTGTTCAACAACGTCGCCATCGCCGCCCGCTCTCTGCGTGAGCGGCACGGGCTGGATCGGGTGCTGATCGTTGATTGGGACGTCCACCACGGAAACGGAACCCAGCACAGCTTCGCGTGCGACCGAAGCGTCCTCTACGTCTCCACGCACCAGTACCCCTTCTACCCCGGCACCGGCGGCGTCGACGAGGTCGGCGTTGGGGAGGGGGAGGGATTCACGCTCAACGTTCCGCTGCCTGCCGGCTGCGGTGACCGCGAGTTCCTGGACGCCTTCGCACGGTTGATCGACCCCGTGTGTCGCCAGTTCGAGCCCCAGTTCGTGCTCGTCTCCGCCGGATTCGACGCCCACCTCCGCGACCCTCTCGCCAGTATGCAGGTCAGCGAGGAGGGTTTCGGCTGCATGGCTCGTGTTCTGATGCGGATTGCCGCCGAGCATGCCGGCGGGCGCTTCGCCGCGGTGCTCGAGGGGGGCTACGACCTCGATGCGCTGTGCCGATC